>NZ_JAUBSF010000195.1:0-2421 GCF_036704615.1 Microcoleus sp. K4-B3 | reverse complement strand
TTTTCCACATAATTGACTACTTTTTGTCTTAGGTCTAGACTGTAAGCCATTTTTTTGTAATTAACTATTTTTATCGATTTTATCATGATCTTACCTCTGTCTCACATTTATTTGAAATGACTATAAATATGAGCGCAAACGCATTAATTTATCAGCTTGAATGCCCGCAGTCTTCAGGACAAAAGGGGCACAACCATACTCACTGTCTATGAGTACAATTGGTCGTGAGGGTAGATATTGGCTGACTTGTCGTAGTTGCCAGACAGCTTTGTCAATAGGACTTTCCCAACTGGTAATTCGTTCGTGCCGTAATGGTAAAGCCCAACTACCTTCGCTCTCTGGAACCCAAGCAATTGTACTGTAACCTTGGCCCAAAGTAATTGGTCGGTTTCCAGGGATATCCGTTGCTTGATGTTCAATTGTTCGTTCTTGCAGAGTTACAGCATCTGGGCGCGGCCAACTGGTATGATCTATGGCGAGTATGGGACGGATATCTTTTGGGATGTGTTTAATATATATCTGCATCAATTTACGCGCCCGCTGGACGGCAATCTTGTAAGGCTTCATAAATACTTGACCAGCGTCGGCGAAACACAGGACACAGGGACAAGTCAGCTAGACAGTGGACATGGCGAGTCAATAGGATGGCATCAGTCAATTCAAACGTCGCATCGTGGGCCCGACATAAATACTGATAAGCCGCTTGACGAAATTCTTTTAATTTGGCAAGGTGCATATTGGCAGCTAAGGGTGGGTGGTACTACTCTTAGTTTCTGCTTTCGTGGGGTCTGCTTTTCAATTCAGACACCCTTTTTTTATCCCTGGATATTTTACTTAGTCTAAACTCCAGTAATCAGCCGTTAGACCATCTTAACTAACGATGGTTCAGATACATCTTTGCTTTCGCTACACATGAACTCTTGCTCAACAGTTACCAGATTCGGCTACCAGTATTTCTGTCTTTTACCCCCGCTTTACTCTGTTAGTTGCTACCCGACAAAGTAGGGGATATGCTTTCACTGCTGCACTTGCAGGCTAGGACTAAGAACTTGTGTATCCTGCACCTAGATATGTATTTAGTTATAAGTAGGTCGGCGGGAAAAATTACAAGTATGTAACAAAACATTAAGTAGGGTGACGGGACTTAAATTTAATACGTTGTGTACTGTAGTTTCCTCTTTTGCCTCTAACTTCTACTCCCTCAATTACGGCGTAGGCGAGTTCTAATTCATCGTCAAACATTTGCCCGGCTAATTCATCTTCTTTAATGTGTTGCCACTCTAATTCAATTGGGTTCATTTCGTCACAATATTTGGGCAAGAAAAAGATATATAAACCCTGCTCTTCCCACTTTGCCCATAACTGTTTAACCTCCTGGCATTTGTGTATTGGCCCGTTGTCTTGTACGATGATGCGGAGCCGTTTCATCTCAGCAGCAGATCAAGGCTTCTTGCTCCATCATCTGAATATAAGCTTTTCGATCTACACCTCCAATGACCAAACCATAGACAAAACTACTTAACGGTTCAAAAAGCCCAACAATGCTTAATCTACGACCTCGATTTTTAGTCTGTTCTATCCGTTTTTGCTCACCTTTTTGATAATAGGTATAACTCGGTTTACTCCACGCACAAAATCCTGATTCATCTAAATACTTTAAGTCGATTTCTCCCGCTGCCGCTGCTAATTCCAGCAGATCTAGGTCTGATTGCTTTATTTCTCGTTCTTTGGGGTCTTGTTTTCCTTTATGACTTGGACTAGCTCTTTTCCAAATAATCCCCTTTTTTTTAGTACCCGTCTTAATCGGTCGGGACTTAATTTAATCGAGCGCTCTTTTTCTAATTTATCAGCTAATTGAAAACTGTTATATGTACGTGGTTCTTTTTTAAGGCATTCTTCCAAAAACTCTATATCAAGAGTCTTTCCACTGCGATTTTCCGCCTCGACCTGGCTTTTCCCAAAGGCTTTCTATACCAAACTTTTCCCATTTATGTAAAACTACTCTCACCGTTTGTGAAGCCCAGCCAAAGTGAGCAGCTATTTTCTCCACATACCAGCCATGTGCATTTAACCTGATTACAAGAGCTCGAGCTTTGACTTTTTGTGGTACTTTCCCAGTTCTCAGATTTAATAGGGTTTTGTCTTGCTTTTGAGTCAGAAATACTCTTAATCGAGCGCCCATATATTAGTTACCCCACTAGAGCTAGAGTTTTATTTATGTATCTTAACATAGTTGTGTTTTTTCTCGCCGACCTACTTACCAACCAATTGGTTGGGCTAACCATCCTTGGAAATCTCTCCATTTCGGTTAAACGAATCGCACATCCGCCTGTTAATTGAAGGAGTCCGCCGCGAAACTATTCAAAAGATATTGGGAGTATCATCTCCATTTATCAGTAAGTGGAAAATCAATTATGCGTT
>NZ_JAUBSF010000091.1:0-26117 GCF_036704615.1 Microcoleus sp. K4-B3 | reverse complement strand
ATCATTATTATTCCATAATATTTCTATCCCAAGAGGTATTGACAAAATCTACTCCCTTCTAACTTGTTACCAATGTGCTGTACTAGGCTTTTGACTAATTTTAGCTCATAATCTTACACACGCTCAGCACCGTCAGGAGCCAAAGTCTTTTGATGTAAGGGTTTTAGGCTTTTTCAGCAAGCCCTATATAGCAATCCTCCCATCATTTGTGAATTTCTTACGGACCCCCCGCGAGTTCGGGGAGGGTTGGGGTGGGGTAAAAAATTTACGACTCCTGCAAGGATCGCTATAGCAACCGCTTAATTTAAATTGTGTAGCCTGTCTTTGATTTTTTTGCGAGTCCCCAATGCAGACTGACAGCGTTCCCAATAAATTTTAGCAACGCGATCGCCCTGATTCTGACGCCAACACTCTGAAAACAGCCACGCCGATTCAGCCACATTCCCTTCTGAGTAAATGGCCAAAGCTTTTGCAAACAATTCCAGCGTAGCTAACTTGCCCTCTTTAATTTGCAGCGGGTCAGCATCAAACACCTCATAAACCGTCACAGCTTCGGATTTTCCCTTGACTTTTACCGTGTCTAGAGTGCGGATTGCGTACTGGGATGGATTTTTTAGGCGCGAATAAGTTGGCTGGGTAATTAACAGCGACACCCCATAATTTTTCGTCAAACTTTCTACCCTTGAAGCTAAATTCACCGCATCGCTGATTACCGTCCCGTCCATGCGATTTGGTCCTCCCACAGTTCCCAGCATCAAAGAACCCGTATTAATCCCAATCCCAATCTGAATCGGCGCACAGCCAGCGTTAGCGCAGTATTCATTGTATTCAGCGAGACGGTGCAGCATAGCAATTCCCGCTTTCACCGCATGATCCGCCTCACCGCTAAAAAGCGCCATAATCGCATCGCCAATATATTTGTCGATAAACCCCTTATTTTCATTAATGACGGGTTCCATGCGAGAAAGATAAGAATTGATAAATTTGAAATTATCCTCCGGCGTCATAGTTTCCGAAAGCGTGGTGAAGTCGCGAATGTCGGAAAACAACACCGACATTTCTAACTGCACTTGGTCGCCCAATTCCACATCAATGATGCTTGATTTCTCTAAAAACTGAAGGAATTGATGGGGAACAAATCGCTCGTAAGCTTTGTTGAGTTGAGCCAGCCTACTTTCATTTCCGCGTACTTCTGTATAAAGCTTAGAATTTTGAATCGAGATAGCCGCTTGTCCAGATAAAACTTTTAATATTTCCACTCTTTCTGGGGTAAAAGCACCCGCTGTCAAATTATTTTCTAGGTAAACAATACTAATGATTTGAGATTGATTAATCAGCGGCACACATAAAATTGATTTGGGCTGATGCTTTCGGATGTGGCGGTCGTTGGTAAATTGTCCCGATCGGGCAGCATCATCTAGTACCACGCTTTCTTGAGTGCGGCTCACATAATTGACAATCGCGGTAGAAAGTTCTTGACAGGTTTCAAAGGGGATTGACTGCAACACGGTGACGAGTTCGTCATCGATTGTCCCTTCAGCTTCAATGAACAGTTGTCCCTGGCTTAACAAAATCAGATAGCCTCGTTGCGCCCCTGCATTTTCCATCAAAATTTTCATCAAGCTAGACAGTAGCTTATCTAGCATAATTTCTCCAGAAATCGCCTGAGAAGCCTTCATAACTGCGGCAATATCTAGGTGATTACCCGAACCAGTCGTTGTCATTGCTACGGTAGTTTGAGTGTTGTTCCTTCCCGGTTGAGTTACCGCGAATAAGTGGGGATATCGCGTTTCTAAATCCGTTACCTTAGCAGTAGCTCCCCATTCAACATAACAATAATACGCCTCAAATATGTAGGCTTGAGCAACTTTTGTTTTGCCCCATTCCCAGTAGAATTTGGCTGCTAGTTCGTTTGCCAGGGCTTCGTCATTAACATATTTGTTTTCTTTGGCTCCTTCTATTGCGCGATCGTACATTTCAATCGCCTCGGCTTTATTGCCCAACACCCGTTGCCCTTCTGCTTCCACTAAATACCATTTATGCAGATAATTCATCGGAGCATTTTGCGCCCACTGTTGCAGCGTGCTTTGATGGGTTTCCACTAAGGAAATAATTTCAGTTTGCTCAATTGCTGGCTGTTCGGGAAAAAGTGCCAGGTGCGTCAGGGCGGCATAAAAATGAAAAATGGGAACAAAAGCCGATCCAGATACTCCCATCAAATACTGTTTGACTTGGGTAATGTGTTCTAGGGCAGCCGTGTAATTGCCATAGCAGTAAGCAAGCAGCAGTTTGAAGATGCAGGCACAGGCGATTGCCGTGAATTCATTATCCTCATAGTGCTTGGGAATCATCACCGTTTCATCGTAGGCAGAGCCTATTAACAAATCCGGCCGCATACGGGTTTCCCTCAAGTTTTGCACCGTCTGCTGAATCATATCCAAATAAACCCGAGCAGAATATTGTTTCAACTGCGCCATAACAGCCCTGTAACTTGCTATTTCTGGTTCCCAAGTGTCTAGTTCTACCCCAGCGAATAAATGAGTATAAAAGCAAATATATATGTTGTAGCCAGCGTCTACAAAGTCGCCTGTTTCCATACCAAACCTATAGCCTTCTTTCAGCGTCGGTATCGTTGCCAAAAGAGCTTCTTGGCGATGCTGAATCCAACCACCAAACAAAAGTAGAACTGTGGACTTGAATTCGGGCACATTCAACCGATCGAGCAATGAAAGTCCCAATTGCCCAAAGCCATAGCCCGTTTCCACCTCTTGTAAAAAGGCACAGAACACCATCCCGTGCATCGCATAACCCACCGTCGATGCGGGCGCATTCCCAAAGGAGAGCGATAAACTTACCATCGTGGAGCTCAGCAGGGGCAGCAAACCGGGCATTCCCTGGAAAACGGGTGGAAACAACATACCAGACAGTTGCATAGCTGCCTGAGTCTGTGGATTTGTCATCACAGGTAGGTCAACCAATTCCTCAATCTTTCTGCAGCCGAGGAGGGCCGCAAGGGCTTGTAGCGCTTTGCCAATCTTGGCTTGATCGGGTTCGCCAGGGAGTTCAATCCCCAATTGTAAAAGTGCGTCTCTTGCTACGGCGATCGTTTCTAACACCTTGCTCTGGGCTGTCTGAGCCGCAATTTTAATTTCGTAAATTTTAACTCGATCTAAAATTGTTTGGGCTTCTTGCAAAACCAGTGCTGCCATGTGTTCCATACCATCAAAGTCACCATTCAAATAGGCAATTTCAGCAGCAGCAACATAGAGATTTAGCGCCAATTCATATTGAGTTTGCCAGCATTGAGGTGTCAGCAGCTCAATTCCCGTTTGTAGATAGATATTTGCCGCAGCGTAGGCGGTAGAACTTCTGGCTTTATGTCCCGCTTCTAAGTTGAGTTGGGCTAAGGCTGAGCGTTCACTTAATTGATTGATTAACTCAATTCCTTTATTTAAATGCCCCACAAGATCAAAGAGTTTTTCTTCTGTTTCAGTGTCCGAAGAATTTTGTAGCAGTAACTGTCCGATTTTGAGATGAGTAGCTTGTTTTTGGTCGTCGGGTATTAGGGAATAAGCCGCTTGCTGGACGCGATCGTGCAGGAACTTATAAGTTGGATTAGCAACAGACTGATTCGGGGATAGATCATCTGCTTGAATGAAGTTATAGCCTTCTGAAATCAGTAAAATGAGTCCTTCTTGCAAGGCTTTCCACAGCGCTGATGCCGTTGGTTCTGGTAGTTCTTCGTTGACTATTGCCAATGTCTCTAAATCAAACTGCGCCCCAATGCACGCGGCAAGTTTGAGAACATCCTGAGTTTCGGCAGGCAACTTCTGCAATTGCGCCGCCATAAACTCCACCACATCCGAGGCATCGGCAAATGTAACTCGATCTATATCGCACTGCCAATGCCGTACATCCCAGTCAAAGATAATTTGATCGTCTTCATACAACGACTTGAGGAATTGAGTAGAGAAAAAGGGATTACCTTGGGTTTTTTGATAAACCAATTCTGTTAAGGGCCCGGCCAAGGATAAATTACAAATCAGCGTATCTGCTACCAACTGATTCAGATCTGTTTGGCTCAACGGTTCCAGCGTAATAGTGTTCACCGCTGCGCCCGACTTCACAATCTCATCCACCGTCAACATAAACGGATGAACAGGGGAGACTTCATTATCCCGATAAGCACCCAATACTAACAGATGCCCCCTATCCTCCATCAACAGTTGTAGCAATTTCAAAGATGCCGAATCCGCCCACTGCAAATCATCCAAAAATATCACTAAGGGATGTTCGGCAGTAGTAAATACTTGCACAAACTTTTGCATCAGCAGATTGAAGCGATTTTGCGATCCGCTCCCCGACAGTTCTAGCGCAGGACTTTGAGCGCCAATGATGCGTTCTAACTCAGGTATCACCTCAATCAGCACTTGCCCGCTCTCGCCTACTGCTGTGAGAATCAGGGTTTTCCATATGTGTAACTGAGCGTCACTTTCTGATAATAATTCCCCCATTAATTCCCGAAATGCTTGCACGAATGCACTGAAGGGGATATTGCGTTGAAATTGGTCGTATTTGCCTTTAATAAAATAGCCGCGCTGTCGGGCGATCGGCTTATGCACTTCGTTCACTACTGCGGTTTTACCAATCCCAGAAAAGCCAGCTACTAGCATCATTTCGGCACTAGCATTACGGACTCTTTCAAAGGCAGCTAATAGATTAAAAACTTCAGTTTCCCTGCCGTAGAGTTTTTCGGGAATCAGGAAACGATCCGTAATATCCCGCGTTCCCAATGCAAACTGATCGATATTACCCGTTGCTTGTAATTGAACGAGACAAGTGTCTAAATCATGCTTCAATCCCAATGCAGTTTGATAGCGGTTTTCCGCATTTTTTTCCATCATTTTACTGACAATTTGGGAGAGAATTCGGGGGATTTCTGGCTCGATTTGGTGCGGGGGTAATGGCTGTCTGGCAATGTGGCAGTGAACCAACTCTAAAGCATCTTCTGTTTCAAAAGGCAGCTTTCCTGTCAGCAATTCATAGAATGTGACGCCGAGCGAGTAAAAGTCAGTGCGGTAATCGAGAGCGCGGTTCATCCTACCAGTTTGTTCCGGCGATATGTAAGCTAAGGTTCCTTCTAAAATGTTGGGGTTTTTCAGTGTCGGTGTTTCTCTTTTTAACTGAGTAGAAATGCCAAAGTCGATAATTTTGAGCTGGCCGGTGGCTGGATTAAATACTATATTAGAAGGGTTAATATCCTTGTGTATGATATTGGCTCTGTGAATTTGCCCTAAAGTTTCAGTGGTGGCGATCGCGATTTGTAGAAACTCCTTGAGGCTAAACTTTCGCTGCTGCATCCAAATTTTCAAGGATTCGCCGCCAAAGTCCTCCACAAACATCACGAGGCTGTTTTGGTATTTTTGCAAGTCATAGACTCGCACGACTCCCGCCTCTTTCAACTCTTGGGTGATGCGGTATTCGGTGCGGTAGCGTAGCAATTCTTGAGGTGTGGGGTAGCTCTCTTTGAGAAGTTTGAGGATGAGCGGTTGGCGATCCGCTTCCCGAAGGGCCCGGTACACCAGAGAGTTAGCACTTTCGTAAAGCAGCTTCTGGACGGCAATGCCTGGAATGGACAGCATATTTATTTTTCTGGTAAAATTTAACGCGAAGTCAAAACACACTGGGTTCGTTGTGTCGAGAATAGCGCTTTAGAAAGCAACAAATTATGTTTTTATAACACACTCTTAGTTTTTCGGCAGCGAAGTGGCTTTCAGGTGGTCTGGCAGAGTAAGGGTAAGGAGTTATAATGCTACGTATCTAAGCCTTGTTAATTCTCAATTCCATAAATTGTCCCCCTTGCGGTTCTTCAAACATCGTTAAAAATGGCCGCACCCACAGCGGTAAGCAAAACTTTAAATGTATAGACGGTCACAGGTAGCTTGTTCAAAACCCCAGACATGAACCGATTTGAGAAGAAACCAAATAATTGATCGATCGGCTTTTATTATCAAAAATATCTTGAGCCGGGATTGTCAAAGTCACGGGGTGTACCCGCGCTGCTTGCAATACTCTGTCTTTTTCAACAATTAGCATCAGTCCTCCGGCAAGTTCAAGTAAAGTCAAAAAAACCAGGCAAACTAACAATCCAAGGTGATGAAATGTAGTCTTTCGTAGACCGTAAGGGTAACAAGCAGTGGAAAAAGCTGGCAATTGATGCCTTAACCAAAGAAATTCTAGCGGTTTATAGCAATCCTACATGAGTCGTAAATTTTTTACCCCACCCCTACCCTCCCCGAACTCGCGGGGAGGGAGTAAGAAATTCATAAATGATGCGAGGATGGCTATATATAGGAAGTCGAGTTGAAATGAGTGTTAAAGGTTTGTCGGATTCCCTCCCAGTAGTTGACAGACAATGTGCCGTCTATTATACATATTTTTTTTTCAGCCTATAAAAAAATTTTGCCTCGCCCGCGATACAAATCTGTCGGGAAAGATACGGGCAAAACTTCTGATATCAAAAAATGCAAGAACTCCCTGATGTACGGGAGATCTCGCTATTGTTGTAAGAAAGAGTCTTTCCTAATCTAAAAAGCTCTCCAATCGTGTGGGAGCCTTGTGGTATTTTATTCATCATTACAACGCTTCTTTACCCCTAAAAGGGTTGAGAATTTTTCGTTGCTATGCAGGAGTACCAGGGTTTGTTCTAATGATTTTGGAGAGTCATTTATCTACTTCCCCTTACCCTTGCGGGCCACAAACTCCCGCAGCCGCAGTAAACTAGCGGTTTGCCCCAAATTCAGCGGCAGCAGCGACACTCCCTCCAACCGAGACTGCACCCAACCGTCGCCCCAATACCACTCGTGAAATCCGTCAATTCCCTGACTCAATAACAGCCGCAGACAATTGTGCTCAGCAATATCAACGTGATGCTGAACTGCCACGGGGCCCAACCAACTCGTAAAGGTCAAACCTTGAGAAAATTCTTCTGGCAAACCGCTAGACAACTGCTGCGGCCACAACCACTGCTGCAATTGACTCGGACGCAACAAGCTGTCTCTAATCGCTGTTTCGGAAGCTTCAAGCTCAATCCGCAGCTTGCTTTGTTGAAAATTACCGAGCATAAGAATTTTAGATATAACTGCAAGTAACTTTAATGTAACTTATTGGACTGGTTCTAACCTATTCCGGGCGGGCTAGAAGCCCACCCCACAAGCAGAAAATTCAATCTTTGTGGAACAGGCCGGAAAGCCTGTTCAGTCTAGAAGCCCACCCCACAAGCAGAAAATTCCTGTGTTGTGGAACAGGCCGGAAAGCCTGTTCTGGGCGGGCTAGAAGCCCACCCCACAAGCAGAAAATTCCTGTGTTGTGGAACAGGCCGGAAAGCCTGTTCTTAGAAAATAGTGGAAAATGTTCGATCGCACATCACCGTCCATCCACCTTCATCTACACTGAAAGATTTAAGATATTCGATCGCGCCCCTCACCCCAGACCCGATTTTCGTATCGAACTGTTAAGCTCTGTTTCATTTCATTGAAATCTCCCCGGCTTCACGCCACCGCATCCAAACTCCGTGATACCATCACACCTGAGTAATGCCTATAGAAAAAAACTGGAGAGAAAAGCTTTGACACTAAGGGTTGCAGTAGTAGGTTCAGGCCCTGCGGGTTCTTCCGCCGCCGAAACATTGGTAAAAGCAGGAATCGAAACATACCTATTCGAGCGTAAATTAGACAACGCCAAACCCTGCGGTGGGGCGATTCCCCTGTGCATGGTCAGCGAATTTGACTTGCCGCAAAGTATTATTGACCGCCAAGTCAGAAAAATGAAAATGATCTCCCCCTCCAACGTCGAGGTGGACATCAATATTGAAAACGCACACGAATACATCGGTATGTGCCGCCGCGAAGTGCTCGATGGCTTCATGCGCGATCGTGCCGCTTCCTTGGGTGCAAAATTGATTAACGGCACCGTTCACAAATTAGAAATTCCCGGCAACAATACAGACCCCTACACTCTCCACTATGCCGACCACTCCGACGGCAGCGCCATGGGAACTCAGAAAACTCTGAAAGTCGATTTGGTAATTGGGGCTGACGGCGCTAACTCTCGCGTAGCAAAGGCGATCGACGCTGGCGACTACAATTATGCGATCGCCTTCCAAGAGCGCATCCGCCTGCCGGAAGATAAAATGGCTTACTACCACGACTTAGCCGAAATGTACGTCGGCGATGACGTATCTACCGACTTCTACGCTTGGGTGTTCCCCAAATACGACCACGTAGCCGTCGGCACCGGCACGATGAAAGTCAATCAAGCCAGTATCAAAAAGCTGCAAGCAGGCATCCGCGCCCGCGCTGCCAAAAAATTGATGGGCGGTGAGATTATTAAAGTGGAAGCTCACCCGATCCCGGAACATCCGCGTCCCCGCCGGGTTGTCGGCCGAGTTGCACTCGTAGGCGATGCTGCAGGTTACGTTACCAAGTCTTCCGGCGAAGGTATCTATTTTGCCGCCAAGTCTGGCCGGATGTGCGCCGAAACTATTGTGGAGATTTCCAATAAAGGCGCGCGCATTCCGACTGAAGAGGAAATCAAGCTTTACCTGAAGCGGTGGGATAAAGCCTACGGCATTACTTACAAAGTTCTGGACATTTTGCAGCGCGTTTTCTACCGTTCCGATGCGACTCGCGAAGCTTTTGTGGAAATGTGTGCCGATCGCGACGTGCAGAAACTCACATTCGATAGCTATTTGTATAAAACCGTGGTACCGGCCAATCCCTTCATTCAGATGAAGATTACTGCGAAAACCATTGGTAGCTTGTTGCGTGGGAATGCTTTAGCGCCTTAATTCCCAGCGGATCAAACGCACTTTGTATAAAAAAGCGGGCAGTCACAAAACTGCTCGCTTTTTTTTTGATCTAAGATAACGAACCGCGAAGGCGCTAAGGGCGCGAAGGAAGAGGAAGAAGAAGAATTGTTAGTTCAAGTTCAACTGCACTAAGGTATCGGGGGCGAGGAAGTGGGAAATGTGATAAGCCCGTTCCTCGGTTTTCAGCAGGATTTTTTCGTAGAGGTAGCGCGTAGCTCGATCGCCCAAACTTTCTGCTTGTCCTGCTTGACGGCGCAGCAAACCTATAATAGCTTGTTCCGCCGTCAAATCGTGTTCCAGCATTTGGCGGCAGGAATATACGCCGTCGGCTTCCGGCTCAAAACAGCACAGCTCGGCTAACTTGCTAAAGCTAGCTGCCGGTATGCCGCCCAACCCGTTTAACCGTTCGCCCAACTCGTGGACGCTATCTTGAGCTTCGCCGTAGCTTTCTTGAAAGAATTGGTGCAAGGAGTAAAATTCTGCCCCTTCCACCACAAAATGATGTTTTTGATATTGCAGGTATAGAGCCTGAAAACTCGCCAGCAGCGCGTTCATCCCTTCACAAACCGGTGCTGTGACTGAATGTTCCAACAAAATTGGGTTTTCAGCTATGTGGCCAAACGGCCTCAATGCACTCTGAGTCTCAGCCATGTGTGTTCTCCTCTCAATAGGCAGTTTTGTTGCCAATAGAGTCAGTCTAGCACTGTAAATTTACCAGTCAAGCAGCGTCTGCCTCGATAGTAGAAGATTTTGTATAGTAGGAAATTTTTTTTCTAAACCTATTGAGAATAATTAGCAGTTGGGTTATGCTTTAAAAAGATCCTCGTTCTGAACGCTTCCTGAAAGTGGGGCTAACCTTCAGAAGGCAGAAGGCAGAAGGCAAAAGGCAGAATTTTTCAGGAAGGGCTTTTGATAAGCCTTGATTTGATTGGGAAATCTAGCTTTTAACTTGGGCGGGCGATCGGTCAGGAGCAAAAATTAATGCAAATTATTACTGTTGTCCAAAAATGAATCCAGCAGATCCAGAATTAGAAGTTTGTGACATTGTGCAAGTTAGTTGGCTAGACAGGTGGCAAGTTTACAAACGCTTGCAAGAACTCGAAATTCCCTGCTGGTGTGCGGTTAACCAACCTTTGCGGGCAAAAGTCAACACTCTCAAACAAGCTGCTCAGTTAACCAGCGTGTTAAGGCAAGTCAGTGCCCCTCGGGGCGAACTGGTGCAGTGGCTGGAGTGCTGCTGGCAAATAAGCTAAAGGTAGAAGGAAGTTCGGCAACGAACAGTGTACAAGATGGAACGGATGTAACCGATTTAAAGGAGTCATAACAATGTATAAATCTGGCAAGCAAGTTTCCGAATTCAGTTTAGAGGGAGAAATCCTCGGCCTGATTATTGAAGATGGCTGCAAACTTAAATATTTGCGAATTAGTAGCGATCGCGGAGTAGAATATCTTGTTAAACTTTCCAAGGAATTGCGGTCATTTCTGTTACCTGTTTTGACGCCCGGGTTGAAAGTTCAAGTTGCAGGTGAGAAAGAACTCAACTTGAAAAACGGTAAAATAAAACTTAAAGCTCGCAGCCTCAAGCTGGCTCAGGGCAACGACGATCGCTCGCCAGAACTGCTCGACTCCACCAATGGGCCTGTTGCGGTATTGACATCGGACGATCGCGCGATCGGCAAAAGTGAATTCACCTCTCCCACAGCAGGTCAAACTGTAAAAGCTCCGGCAAAAACCCAAACCAAAATATTAGTATGTCAAAAATCAGACTGCCTGAAGCGGGGCGCTGGAGGAGTCTGTAAAGCTTTAGAAAATGCTTTGAATTCGCGCGGTTTAGAAGAGAAAGTGACAGTTCAGGGAACCGGATGTCTCAAACAGTGTAAAGCGGGCCCAAATATAGTTGTGATGCCGGACAAAACTCGCTACAGCCGCATTGCACCGGCAGAAGTTCCAGCAATCATTGACAAACATTTTGCAGTTGTTAAAGCTTAGGCGATCGCACGGATGCCGAAACGGTAAATTATACTATGTGAGATGAAAGAATTAAAGAATTGGGAATAACTGATTCTGTATAGATTTCGATGGCCCCCCTACAGTTGCATCATTTTTTGAAACTGCTATTAGACATGGGGAAAAATCATGTTGATAACTCGCGGCGAAAAACTCACATCCCCAGGGCGGTGGTGGGCGCATCTTACGCCTTAATTTGAGTTCCGGTTGTATAGCGCAACCGCCAAAACGCTTGGGACGTTCTTAATTGCTCAAACCCTTGATTTTATTGCTTCTTCCTTCTCCCTTCTTCCGACTTCCATCGGACTTCTTCATTCCCATATAGTTCGATCGCGCCACTCGATTCAGAGGCTATAGTCCCAAAAAATAGGAAAAATGACAAAAACTATCACTTAGGGGCTTCCTTCTGGAGAATGTATAAGGATAGACTGTATCTGAGACCCTGTGACTATTGGGATAAAAAGCCATGTCAGAAGCTGATCTTCGAGCCAATCAGCACCAACCGCACCCTGCTGTTCCATCCGATACCGAACCATTGCAGTCAAATTTTGCTGCTGCTGGGGGTTTTGAGCCGATCGCCCCCCATGCGACAGACACTCCCGCAAGAGTTCCCCAACAGCCAGAAGAAGACTGGCAAACAGTAGATTTTCCCAACGCGATCAGCGTAGATGCAATTCCCACAAAACCTGAAACAAAAAATTCGCAATCTCAGACACAGCCTACCGAGGCGGGCTCGCCCCCGATTTCAGATCGTCTAAAAAATCTGCTTAGCAATGCGGAAGAGGCTAAGGGCAAAGGATCGACCCCAGTCACCCTAATGCAAGCGCTGCACGAATGCAACCGCGACCTTTTGCAGCGCCTCGCCCAGTTAGAAACAGCTCTCGAAGAGTCCCAAAACACCTTGCAGAACCGCGAAAGTTTGCTAGAACAGCGGACAGCAGAACTCGAAAATACTCAAGAACAATTGACGAGGCTGTTTGGCAAAGTGGAAATTTCCCATCAAACCCTCCAAGGTCAAGAAATTTTAGTTGAGAGTTTAAGAAGTCATTTGGCAACCAGCCAAGCCAGGCTAGCGGCTGTTGAGCGAGAATGTGCGTCTACTGTGCAGCGCTACAACGAACAGTTACACCAGCTAGTAACCACAGAAAATCTTTGCAGGGAACTTCGATCGCGCTTGCACCGCCAGCAGCGCCACACCCTGCAATTCAAAGCTGCCTTGGAAAGAAGTCTGGAGATGCCGCAAAAGTCACCGATTATCTACCCGCCTGACAATGCAGAGGATACCGCCAGCGCGCAATTAGAATCTTTGCTCGCCGCGGTTAAAAGCTCTCAGGTTCCGCTGCCGCCAGCTTTGAACGCTTCCCCCGTCCAACCTTGGTCGGAACCAGCACAGCATCCAGAGGCAGTGGCTGCTTCCGATGCGATCGAGCCTGAATCCCCAGCCAATCTGGAACTCAACAAATTAGCCCAAGTATCCGTCATTCAATTGCAGGAGAGCGAAACCTACCAGCCTCAGGAGCAGGCAACTGACTCTGCCGAAGCGGTTGCGGAACCTGAAGTGCCGGTGGCTGAGTCTGAACCCGAAACTGCTGCTGTCAAATTAGGCAGCCCAGAATTGGCACCGGTTGTTCAAATTTTGAATTCAGTTGAAACCTTTGGCATTCAAGAAGTGCGATCGAGTGCGGCCAAACCTACAGCAGTCGCACAACCCGACTGGCTAACCTTGATTGCCAGTCCGCTGCGGCCTTCTAAAAAACGTCGATCGCTAGCTGAAATTGAATTGCCGAGTTTTCGATAGCGCACTGAAGTTGGTAGTTTTGACTCAAAACTCAAAACTCAAAACTCTTTTCTCCCCTTTCCCATGCCGTAGGTGAGAGCATAACTGCTAGTCAACAGCCACAGCCAAACACCCGGATACCGGGGCTCCAACCAAGGCTGTACCCTGCGGGCGAAGCTGGGAAGCCATCCGAACAGCCAACTGGCGAAAGCCAGCAGAGTAAAATTCAAGTAACTTCCCAGCCAGCGCCAAATATCCCTCAAGGTGACAAAATCTAAAATCCACAATAGGAGAGAAGGGTTTTTCCCGGCTGCTTCGATCGCCAGTCGATTGAAAGTTAGCCAGTCAGTTCTGTCTTTAATAAAAGTTTCGGCTACGGCGAGTTTTTGTCCTGCCAAAATACCGAAAAAGGTATTGAGAATTGAATTAATTCTTTGGGGTGGCAAACTGCTCCCGGTAGGAACCATCATGCCTTTAGAAAATAGCCAAGTTACTGAAACATTGCTCTGGTAGGCACGAATTTGGTTTAAGTGATTTGCAGTCAACAAATTGTGCTTTAATGCTGTATCCAAAAGGTCAGTTAAGCGAAAAAGATTGCGGACGAGGGAGCCGAAGCCGGTGAAAACGAGAGGAGATTGCAGGGATGCTGCGTCGCCGATCGAGATTAGGCGATCGATCGCCACGGCTCGATCGCTGCTGTTAGTGCTAAAATGCCCGGGAATATAACCAAAAGTCGGCTTTTTCCACACCAATTTATCGAGATCGCAGCGGCGGTATTCCGGCAAAATTGCGAAAAAATCCTCGTACATTTCCAGCAAAGAACCGGGATTCTCTGGATGTACTTGGTGGTAGTGAAATAGATAAACTGTAAGTTCTCCGCCAGCGCCGGGAAATAACTCCCAAATGAGCTGGCGGCCCCGGGAAATGTCGCCGTGACTGTAGAGCACATCCCCGTACTCAGAATCCCAAACCCCAGGCTCAAATCCTCCGTCTATGACTGCTCCCACCGTCGGACAAACGCTCTCAAAAGCCCGCCCTCCGTTCAATTGCCAAGCGATGGGAGAAGCCGAACCCATTGCATCGACCAGCAGCCGTCCTAATGCTGTGCGATCGGCTTTGGTGGGCAAGTGGCGGCCCTGAAATACTACTTTTTCCGCTTCGACATCAGCTCTAATAAACTCAGTTTCATCCCATATTTCTCCGCCAGCTTCTGTTAGCTTAACTCCCGCCAAATAGAGAAGTTTTTCGCCGTCCAAAGCTACATTTAGCACCTTCGGCGTGTGCAGAACAGGTGCTTGAGCAACGGGCGGATTGTTAGCATCAAAAAACTTGTTGTAGCCATCTTTGTATTCTCGGGCAATCAAAGTTTCGATTTCCGCAGCAGTAAATAAACCCAAATCAATTAAGCTTTGAATTTCGTCGCGCGAAATATTCCACTCGCGATTCATCCGCCCGAAAGGCATTCGCTCAACTAGCAGCACTCGGTAGCCCAATCTCGCCATGACTGCGGCGTGAATCACTCCCAATGCCCCGCCAATATAAATTAAGTCGTAAAAAGTATCGCCAGAATCGGACACCGAAATTTGGCCTTCTTCCCTCTTCCCTGTTCCCTCTTCCTTCAAAAACACTACTTGTTTTGGCGTTTGAGGATGGCGAGTGCCTTCGCGCCAACGCTGCTCCCACCAGTAGACGCGTTTGAGGTCGTATTCGCCTTCAGGCATTTTTTGGAAGTATTTGACTGTCAGGGGGTAATAGGGGGCAAGAGCGTCAAAAATTGACTGTTTGGAGAGGTCTATGACAGGGGGTTCCGGGTAGCGATCGGGGAACTTGTTTCTCACAGCAAGATTCAGAGCTTGCAGGAACTTTCTTTCTCCAACCGGCGCGTCTTCTAGACGAAAGACTTTTAAATAAGTTGTGCGTTGTACTGACCAGACAAAGAGGGAAAGTTCTGTCGATCGGGAATTGTCGTTTTCTGAATTGGTGTTAACGAAAGCGGGTTTTGGATTGGCATTTTGAGTTCCAGACAACACAACCTCGGCTGCTGTTGCGGTTGACAGCAGCCGAAAACCGTCAGGAGTAATAATTTTTTCTCCGATTCCGGGATCGAATTCCTGCTGCAACCAAGTGCAGACGGCTGCTGTATCCGGTGTCGGGACTTCTAGATAAAGAATTTCTTGCATGATTAGGGTCTCTATTCTGAATCAATTAATAAAGATGAGGGAGTTGACAAGGGAGCAAAGTAAGTTATACTCCCGAATACTTATTTAGTTTTAAATAAGTTTACAGTGTTCTCAGATTTTTAGCTGATTAGCCGGAAGCCTTACAGCGGCTGAATATCTACTCCCTTCGGTATGCACTCCTATGAATTATCCCATTCCTACGAATCCTCAAGAAATGATTGCTTTGCGACAGCAGCCGCTGAATGAAGAATTGGTGGCGTCGGCGATCGCGGGTGTGATTCAAATAGCTCGATCGCGATCTCAGTCTTTGGATGACTTGAAGGCTGAAGTGCTGGCGGACGACAACATCCTCGATTTGTCTCAAAGGCTCTGGCTGAGCGATATTGTCACTCAAGCTTGGGACAATTTGCCCTAAAAAATTGTTAAAATGACAACCACCCTCTCCAACGCGAGGGTTCGACGGGAAGGAGGAGCGATCGAGCAGGCGACAGCAAGAAAAATGAAAGCTACACTTTCCGGTAGAATCTGCGATCGTGAAAGAATTATTGAGCAAATTTCAGAAATTGGCTCCCTGTTTCACAGGTTAGCTGCATCGATCAAATATTTTAAGATGCCAATAATTTTACTGATATTATCAATATAATAATCATTTAAATCAACTTCCATAATTTGATTGCTAAGTCGTAAAAATTTCCAATTTGTCCCGGTTGTGACCACCCCATATATTGCGGAAATATTATTGTTTCTTCTTTCATTAAAAATTTGAGCGGCAATCATTTCTGCCATACATTGTGGCAATCCAGCTTGGATATTATCATTTTTAGCTTCTACTAAAGCGACAACCGGAGCTTTAATTAACAGTTGTTCGGGAGAACGACTAATCAGAAAGTCACAAAAACCAGTCAATCCTTTTTCTAAATCTACATTAAACTCTTTTCCTGAAAAAAAGCTAATTTGGTACTGAAACTGCTTTCTAAGTTCTACTAAAATAGGTGTAACAATTAATTCTGAGCGAGCTTTTTCGGTATTAATTGCTAAAGCTAAAGAAATGTTTTCTTGCAGAGTTTGACTGAGAAGCTCGCTATATTCAGCTTCTGGCAAACTGGAAAAAAGACCAACTTTGTCAGCAATGGTTATGCCAAAGTTAGTTTCAATCATTTCTAGGTTTGTGAATTGACTGTATGACATTTTTGTACGATGTGAGGAAAGATTAACTATAAAAAATGATAAAATATTGTTGTTATTTTAACATATTTGATGGTCGTTTTCAAAGGGGATGTGGTATGACAGTCCTGGACGCAGTGGTATTGAGAAACGGGGTTTGAGGGACGAAAAGACGCGTTCGGGTTCGCAGCTTCGGTAAAAAACCCGGTTTCTAGGCCCCGATGCGTCCGGGACTATATGAGTAACTTGGCGGCTAACGCAACTCAACTTCTCGCTTGACTTCTGCCAAGACTCGATCGCCCCGCGTCAACCGGTATTCGGCCCGCCAAACTCCGGGAGTCAGAGGAGAATTTGTACTGTTTCTTTTGCCGACATAGCCCAACCAAGTACGGCTGGGGGCTTTAATGTCATTGGTTTGATCGGCGATGGTTGTGCCGTTGGGTGCCAATAATTTGTATTGTTCCCGATCGCCCTTGAGCACTCCGTAACTTTGCACCCAAAACAACAAAGCTGGACTGTTTGCAGGGAGTTTAGTCTCGGAAAATTGTCCTTCCCAGACAGCGTTGATATCTGGTGGCTTATTGGCAAAACCGGCCCGAATTAAACCTGTGGAAATATAGTCTAGAGGCTTGTCCCAAATGGGATTGCGGGCGATGTTGCAGCCTACCTTCGCGTCGGGGCCGACAAACGGATCTACGGGTTTGCCTTGATAGCGAAAAGTTACGTGTACGTGGGGGAAAGATGCCATCCCAGAGTTTCCCACCATGCCCAAAACAGTGCCTTTTTCTACCTGCGTACCGGGTTTGACGGCAACGCTGCCTTTGCGGAGGTGGCAGTATTGGGCTTCCCAGCCTGCGCCGTGGTCGATTACCATGCCGTTGCCGCATTCTGTGCCTGCGATGTTGGCTTTGTCTGTATCGTTCTGTAAACGCCGATCGACCACACCATCTCGCGATCGCAAAACTTTGCCTGCTGCGGAGGCAATAACTGGCACTCCTTTTGCCATTGCTTTGGCGTCGGGAATCGCAAAGTCTGTACCGTCGTGCCCGTCGTAAGTTTGACGCCCGCAGCCAAAATCGACGGCGGTGGGGCCGGGTTCTCGATCGAAATACAGCAATACAAAACAGTCTTTTCCTAGGGTACAGCCGATCGGCTGACCGAATTGCGGGTTGTTCGGCTTTTGGGCGACTGCAGAAGAGACGAGACGCTGGGCGATCGTGTGGGCTTCGGCGATCGGGGCATTAACTCCGGTTGTGCTCGCACAGCTAGACAGACTTGTCAACCCCACGGTCAACAAAATTGCAGAAAGGTATTTTTTTGATAGTATAGTCATTCGCCCGTTGGATGTAAAAGCTGAGGTGGGTAGTGAAAAATCAATTAATGATTCAGAATAGAGGGGATTAAGAATCTAGACGATCGGTCAGGCGTTTTCGTTTCCTATATTTGTTGTATTATTTTGAGTTGGAAATTTAAAATTTTTAATTAATTTAAGAATGCGTTCTAAAATTCGATCGCTCATTTCGATAATTCGGCTGGCCGGGCTTGCTGTGGCGGCTTTGGCGATGTGGGGATTTGCCACCATTGCCGAAGAGGTGTTGGAAAAAGAAAGTTACGCTTTCGATACCTCTATTTTACTAGCTCTGAGGAAATTGCACACTCCGCTGGGCGATCAAATAATGCTGGGCTTTACCTTTTTGGGCGAGCCGAACTTGCTGCTAGTGATTTGTCTGATGTTGGGTATTGTTTTGCTGGCGCGCAATCACCGATCGGAAGCTACAACTATTGCGTTCGCGGGTGGGGGGGCGATCGGTTTAAATTTACTGTTAAAAAAACTTTTTGCCCGCGCTCGACCTCAACTTTGGGAGCGCGTTGTTGATGTGAAATTTTACAGTTTCCCTAGCGGGCACGCGATGATTTCAATGGTTATTTACGGTTTGCTAGGATATTTTTTGGGTGAACGCTTTCCCAAGCAGCGCTGGTCGATTTACAGCTTGACAGTTGTATTAATTGCTGCTATTGGTTTGAGCAGACTTTACCTAGGAGTTCACTGGCCTACCGATGTTATTGCTGGTTATACGGCTGGTTTGGTGTGGCTGATTACCTGTATTATCACTTTGGAAATATGGAAGGAATTGCGTTCTTTGACTACGGCTTCTAAAGAGGAGTTTTTGTCACCTGAAAATTCTCAAGAATAATTTTTAAATTTCTACTCAAGACTGACTGTGAGCTTTTCGGTAAAACACATGGCAATTCCTTTTTCGTAGTAAGCTGCCTCGTTAATAAAAATGGGATAAACAGTTGATTTACCTTCATACAAGACCGACTCACCATCCAAGGTCAAAAACATCGGATCGCCGGGATTCAGGGCTTGATAATCTCTGGATTGCAGATGAGGATGAATCATTGCCTGAATTTCTCTGTTCTCGTTTCTGGGATAGTCGATCGCCCCAATGGTGTGATAAATAGTCAGGGGATTATTGGCAGCAGGCATTGTGCCTTGATTGTAGGCTTCTACGCAGTCTAAGATCGTGCTAACTACTTGCTCAGTTTGCTGAAATAAAGACGCATCTAATACGCCTTGCGGGACTGCACCCACCTCCAGCGTACCGCCTAATTCGGAAAGCGATCGCAGCAAAGGACTATCATGATTCTTGGTTGTAGAAGCGAGTACCTTGAGGTGGGGATACACTGAGGTTAAATAAGCTGCTAGTTGCAGGTTAAATGGATGATGGCTGGCGAGAATAAATGTTAGCCCCATGTTGGACGTGGTGCTGTGCAAATCGATAATTAAGTTGGCCAGATGAGTGTTTTTTGAGCTAAAAATGCCGTAGATTTCTTTCGCCCGCTGGGCTTCATAGCTGGAGAGATGGGGATTTTCTAAATCTTCCTGTCGAAAGCAGCGGTTGAGGTCGATATCGACGTAGCGTGTCACGATTTCGCAAGCTTTGGGATTGGCTAGCAGAGTCATAGTTTCAAAAGTCGATCGCCCAATTAACTCTGGCGCGCGATCGAATTTCTTCACGAG
Source organism: Microcoleus sp. K4-B3 (assembly GCF_036704615.1). Lineage (NCBI taxonomy): Bacteria > Bacillati > Cyanobacteriota > Cyanophyceae > Oscillatoriales > Microcoleaceae > Microcoleus > Microcoleus sp. K4-B3. Next base: position 7,095 of record NZ_JAUBSF010000091.1, on the reverse strand, counting down.
GTAAATTCCTGTGAGTTCGTTTCCGTGGGTTCCTCCCACTATGGCAACACGTTTAATTTGGTTCATAAACAAATAAGTTCCTATCCCCAGCCTATCACCCTTTGTCATCTCTTGGTAAAAAACATGAGATTGAGGTTTATTAAGTGTTTATATTTAGATTAGCTAAAGTTTAAGTAGGTATCACGCAGAACTGAGAAACCAGGTTGATCGGGGTATTTCTCGTCACTAGATAAAAAAATACGATCGCCACCGCGAACAAATCGATCGCATGATTGTTTCCGATCAAACCGAATAGTAGAATAGTAGATAGCTAAAAAAGGGATTTTAGATATGGGACTGAATGAGTATTTTGATTTCTTAGCACCCGATGATATTCGCATTAAAGGACATCGCATCGGCATTGAGACGGTACTGTATGAGTATCTTTATCGGGAACGCACCCCAGAAGAAATTCAGCAACTCTATCCATCTCTAACTTTGGCAGAAGTTTATACGACTATTTTGTATTATTTACAAAATCAAGAATCAGTAAGTAGATATTTGCAAGATTGGTTGGAATGGTCGCACCAGCAGCGAAAGATCCAAGTAGCAAATCCCCATCCGGCGACAGAAAAATTGCGAAAATTGAAAGCTGAACGGGAAAGAAAATCTGTTATCCAGGGTGCTTGACCGAGGGCCCTCAAATATTTAAACGAATACCAAGACCAAATAATTCATCTTCCTTTAACATAAATCTACTAAACAAAAAATGTGTAGCCTTTTTCCTCTCCAGATTCCTCGCGGGTAGTAAGAAACCGGGTTTTTGCTCAGAAGACCCGTTACAGTCGTAGAAACAAAAAAAACCCGGTTACGAAGGTTTTGATGCGTAGGCCACGGAGGACACGGCAATGCCGTTTCCCTACCCCAAAATAATCGACGATCGCCCTCCCTCGGATATAATCATCGCCAGATTAATTGTAGGGAAACGGCACTGCCGTGTCCTAATTCCCCCCCCACCAAACGAAAAATCCTGTAACAATAAAATGAATCCTACCGAGAGACAAAGGATATGACGCCAGAGGAGTTGTTGCAGTTTATCGACAAAGCTGCGGATGAGGGCCAGACAGAATTGGATTTGGCGGGGTTCGAGGAATTGCCGCCACAGATTGGCAAGTGCGCTCCGTTTGAGAGGTTGGTGTTGGGGAATTTTGCTATGATAGTTTGAGCGATCGCACTATTATATATTCCGTAAATTACCAGCTATGAACATTCAGTTGGTTGACTCCTTAATTCAAGTCATTGAGTCGCTGACACCTGAAGAGAATTTGCTATTCCAAGAAAAACTCTCGGCTAGGGCGATTCAGAGTACGCCTGGAGTCTGTGGAGAAAATGCCCGGATTCGCAACACCCGGATTCCTGTTTGGACACTGGTTTCGCTTCACCAACAGGGGGCTGATGAGGCTGAGTTACTTCGGAATTATCCACTCTTGGAAGATCGCGATTTAGAGAATGCTTGGCGTTATTACGATCGCCACCGGGAAGAAATCGATCGCATTATTGTTTCTCATAAAACCGATGATTGAAAGGGTGAGGCTGTATTAAGAGTGAAAATTTCCCGATCGCAATGGTCGAGCATTTGCGTAGCCTTGACTGTGATGTTTTAACTTCCTATGATGCTGGTCAAGCGAATCAAGGGATTCCTGATGACGAGGTTCTCCGATTTGCTACTGAACAAAATCGGGCGGTAATTAGCTTCAATTGCGATGATTTTGTGGCGCTACACCGTCGCAGTGAACATCATGCAGGCATTATTGTGTGTAAAGACGATCGAGATTACTTGGGACAAGTTACTATTCTTCATGCCTATCTTCAGGATGTTGATTCGCTGTTCGATCGCCTGATTCGCATCAAAAAGCAGAATCAGCCTGGGTTGAGTCATCCGGTTTTTGTGGTTCAAGAGTACGGGCGATAATTCCCCCCCACCAAGCGAAAATTCCTGTCACAATAAAATGAATCATACCGAGAGACAAAGGGCATGACGCAAGAGGAAGCAGTGCGGCGAATTGACCAAGCAGCCGAGGAAAAATTGCCGGAACTGGATTTGTCGGGGCTGGGCTTGGAGGAATTGTCGCCGGAGATTGGCAAGTGCACGCAGCTTGAGACGTTGGTATTGGGGAAGGTAAATCACTGGGCACGATGGGCTAATGGTAAAATTACTCCGCACCCGACTACAAATAAATTGACCTCACTGCCAGAGGAATTGCGCTCGCTGGGCAATTTGCGATCGATTAACCTCTGTGGCAATCCATTCGGAACGATGCCAGAATTGCTGCTGGACATGAAGCAATTAGAGAGTTTAGATTTAACCAGTATTGGTTTAACAGAAATTCCAGATGCGATCGGCCAACTGTCCAATCTGAGACAGCTTGTCCTCTGGGACAATAAGATCATCCAAACCCCAGATGCGTTAACAAAGCTTTGCGAAACGATCAGTCAACTGCCCAATCTGACACGGCTTGACCTCAGTGGCAATCAGATTATACAAATCCCAGATGCGCTCAGCAAACTATCAAATTTGACATCGCTGGTCCTCAGAGGAAATCAAATCACCCAAATCCCAGATGCGCTCAGCAAACTATCAAATTTGACATGGCTTGACCTCAGTGGCAATCAGATTATACAAATCCCAGAGGCGTTAGCAAAGCTTTGCGAAACGATCGGTCAACTGTCCAATGTGACACGGCTTGACCTCAGTCACAATCAGATCACCCAAATCCCAGATGCGATTGGTCAACTGTCCAATGTGACACAGCTTGACCTCAGCTTGAATCAGATTACCCAAATCCCAGAGGCGATAGCCCAACTGTCGAATCTGTCACAGCTTAACCTCAGTCAAAATCAGATCACCCAAATCCCAGAGGATCTCGGGCAACTGTCGAATCTGACAGTGCTTGACCTCAGTAGCAATCAGATTACCCAAATCCCAGAGGCGTTAGCAAAGCTTTGCGAAGCACTCGTCCAACTCCCGAATCTGACAGTGCTTGACCTCAGTAGCAATCAGATTACAGAAATTCCCGAAGCGATCACGCAACTGTCGAATCTGACACGGCTTGACCTCAGCTTCAATCAGATTACCCAAATCCCAGAGGCGATGGGCAAACTGTTCGATCTGTCACAGCTTAACCTCTGGAACAATCAGATTACCCAAATCCCAAATGCGATCTGCCAACTGTCCCATTTGACAGAACTTTCTCTCGGCAACAATCAGATAACAGAAATCTCAGATGCGATCGCTCAACTGTCGAATCTGACAAAGCTTTCCCTCAGTCATAATCAGATAACAGAAATCCCAGAGGTGATCGTCCAACTATCCTACCTGAGACACCTTCACCTCGGTGACAATCAGATAACAGAAATCCCAGATGCGATCTGCCAACTGTCCCATCTGACAGAACTTGACCTCAATGAGAATCAGATTACAGAAATCCCAGATGCGATCGGTCAACTGTCCAAACTGACAGAGCTTAACCTTAGTCGCACTCAGATCACCCAAATCCCAGAGGCGATTGCCCAAATGTCGAATCTGACACAGCTTTGCCTCAGTGACAATCAGATTACAGCCATCCCAGAGGCGATCGCCCAACTGTCCAATCTGAAACAGCTTGACCTTAGAAACAATCAGATTGAAAAGATTCCCGAATGCTTAGAAACACTGTCAAAACTTGAAACACTCGACCTCCGCTGCAATCCCCTGCCCATTTCTCCAGAAATTCTAGGGCCGACTCAACAGTATAAAGACCCCGGTACTCCCGCCGCCATTTTCAACTACCTGCGCCAACTCCGCAGCGGCGAAGTTCTCCCCCTCAACGAAGCCAAAGTCCTCCTCGTCGGGCAAGGCAGCGTCGGTAAAACCTGCCTGATCAACCGCCTCATCCACAACAAATACAACCCCAACGAGCCCCAAACCGACGGACTCAACATCACAGACTGGAAAATTACAGTCAACACCAAACCCGTCAAACTCAACGTCTGGGACTTCGGCGGACAAGAAATCTACCACGCCACCCACCAATTTTTCCTCACCAAACGCAGCCTCTACCTCCTCGCCTGCAACTGCCGCACCAGCGAAGACGAAAACCGCCTCGAATACTGGCTGAAACTGATCGAAAGCTTCGGCGACGCATCCCCCGTGATCATCGTCGGCAACAAGTGCGACGAACAACCCCTGGATCTCAACCGCAAAGCCTTGCGCGACAAATATCCCAACATCAAAGCGATTCTCGAAACCTCTTGCCAAAGCGGAACCGGAATCGACGAACTCCGCAGCGCCATCCACACCGAAATCTCCCAACTCAAAGAAGTCTACGATCTTTTGCCGCTAAGCTGGTTCCAAGTCAAGCAGCGCCTGGAAAACCTCGACAAAGACATCATCAGCATCAGCGAATACGCTACCATCTGCGCCACAGAAAACATCTTTGAAGAAACCGACCAAACCCAACTGATCGGACTGCTGCACAACCTGGGCATTGTCCTCAACTTCCGCGAACACCCCATCCTGCAATCCACCAACATCCTCAATCCCCACTGGGTGACAGAAGGCATCTATGCCCTCCTCAGCGACGACGCACTCAAAGTCAAAACCAAAGGCATTCTCTCCTACGCCCACCTCAGCCGCATCCTAGATTCAACTAAATATCCCAGCCAGCGCTACCACTGCCTCACTGGGTTGATGGGCGAATTTGAACTCTGCTTCCCCGTCAGCCATTGTCCCGCGCCGACTTTCCTCATCCCCGGTATTTTGCCCAAAGAGGAACCGGAAAACACCAAACTCCAAGGCGAAACCCTGGAATTTCAATATCACTACCGCATCCTCCCCGACAGCATCCTCTCGCGCTTCATCGTCCTCATGCACGAGAAAATCCACAACTGCACCCACTGGCGCACGGGGGTAATGCTGGAGTACAGGGAAGGCGCTGAGGTGTACAACATCGCCCGGATCAAATCTGACCCGGAAGATGAGAAAATCTTTATTGCCGTTAGCGGGCGGGAATCGACGCGACGTTCTTTCCTCAGCATGATTCGCGATACGTTTACCAAAATCCACAATTCTTTTGCCAATCTGGAAATCAGTCAATGGGTGCCGGTTCCCGGTTATCCCGATGCCGATCCGCTGGATTACGAGGAATTGCTAGGGCTCGAGGAGATGGGCGAGACTAAGGTTCGGATCGGCAAACTTAAAAAGAGTTGGGATTTGCGGCCGTTGCTGGATGGGTATGAGCCGATCGAACTTCGGCGCAGAAACCAAATGGGCGATCGAGAAATGGAAAAATACGGAAGAGAATATGACGACCTTGTAGATATCGCTAAACGAGCTGTTAGTAGACCAATTATTAATAAAGCCGAAGCAAAAATGACTCAAAATTCTTCTGAAACCAACAACTTTCAAGGTGCTTTTCAAGGTTCTAACTTTTCCGGCAATATCGGCGGTTCGTCGAACAGTGCCGAAGTTGGTGGCAATCAATCCCTGCAAAACAATAACGCCAATACGGCAGAAATCCTGAAACTGATTTCATCAATGCGTGAAACCGCCGATCAGTTTCCCGAAGACATCCGCGATGAGATAATTATTGATATTGAAGATGTCGAAGCCGAAATCAAAAAACCGGAAAGCCAATGGAATAAAACCAAATTAAAGAAAAGGTTAACAGCTCTTGTAGCGGCGGGTACTGCGATCGCAATTCCGATCGCAGGAATGACTGATTTTGCTGATAAGGCGATCGATGTCAGCAACAAACTGGGTATCGAACTCAAGCTACCGTCAGGACGCTAAATCATTTAAAATTAAGGTGATTGGGGCGATTATCGCCCCAATCATTCCCAAAACCTCGGTGTTGCTATGCGGAAAATTGTACTATTCATTGCATCTAGTCTGGACGGTTATATCGCCCGATCGAACGGCGATATTGACTGGCTGTTTACAGACCAAAATTACGGTTATACTAAATTCTTAGATAGCATCGATACGGTTCTCATGGGTCGGAAAACTTACGAACAAGTTCTAACTTTTGGCGAGTATCCGTACCAGGAAAAAAAGAGTTATGTTTTTACTAAAAATCTCGATTTTAAAGCAACTCCGGATGTGGAAGCGGTAACAGATTTAGAGAGCTTTGTCAAGGATTTGCGCTTGCTTGACGGCAAGAATATTTGGTTGGTAGGAGGTTCACTGCTGATTCGCGATTTCCTGAATCAAAATTTTGTCAACGAAGTGATTCTCTCGGTGCAACCGATTATTTTAGGCGAGGGAATCCCTTTATTTGTTAATCCCATAAATACTACAGCTTTGCAGTTAACTGGATGTCAGACATACAGTTCTGGTATGGTTCAGTTATCTTATGATATCGCAACTTGAGGGCGCGCCCAATTGCTTAGTCGCTTGCAAAAATACTGTCAGTTGGTTATCAAAATAAGTTGGTAATGGAAAAATTAAGCAAATATCGGCAAATTGTGCAGCAAATGTTACTTGAGTACGGCAAGCGCAAACCTGCTCACGGAGACATTGAAGTCGAGACAATTCTTGATACAGAACGAGATCATTACCAAATCTTTTATGTGGGCTGGGACAAGCAGACTAGGGTGCATCACTGTAGCATTCACATTGATATCAAGGGCGGGAAAATTTGGCTTCAATGGAATGCCACTGAAGATGATATTGCTGAAGATTTAGTAATAGCCGGAGTTCCCAAAGAGGATATTGTTTGGGGATTTCAGCCGCCGTTTATGCGAAAGTATACGGGTTATGCAGTAGAATAGATCGCAGATGATGAAATGTGTTTGCTACTTTTTGTTATTAATATCTTTTTTCTGGGTCGCGCTTCCTGCTGATGCCTCTGTATGCCGCAATTATCAAGGACGCGAGATTTGCATTGTCGATATCAAACGCAGTGCGAAAAACTATTGGGAATACAGGGTAATTCTCAGTATTGATGGAGTTAAACAGCCTCTGGAAGTCTACAATTGCCGCGATCGCACTACAGTTAAGAACTGGAGTTTAGACTAAAAAATGGTCACAGCTAAAAGTAGCTGCCTTTTAACAGAAGGCAAGCTGTTGCTCAAAAA
>NZ_JAUBSF010000090.1:0-27275 GCF_036704615.1 Microcoleus sp. K4-B3 | reverse complement strand
TTATACTGATGATCGATAAAAAAGTCATTCTGGGTTCACGAGTATTTATACTCATCGCAAAAGTGACACGCTCCCGTGCGATCGCCGATCGTCTGCTGGGGCGATCGCTATAAACGAATGGCTCAACTATTGTTTGACAAAAACCTCAGAGGTACTCTTCCCTCTGCGTCAATAACGCCTCTGCAGTTGATGATTTTCCATAACTATTTCCCATCCAATCTGGGGACTCCTTCCAAAAAACTACCGCTAAACATTAACTCAGTCATCCGGTCTAAATTGCCGCTGACTTTTAATTTTTTATCAGTTTGAAACCGCTCGATATCTGCTTTAAAATCGCCGCTATTATATCCTAATTTACTCAAATAATCAATAGCTTGTTTGTCACTTAACAAGATATCGGCAGAACGAAAAATAGGCACGTATTCCTCTCGCCAAATCTGAGCAAAAGTTGCCCTATCTAAATAGAAAATTCTGCCCCGCGCCGGATCTCCAATGGCAGCTACACTGTCATTCATTCCCAGCAAAGCCACCGCGTGCGGTAGCTTCCGAGGGCCGTCAAACAGCCAAACTGCTAGCACTCCGGGGCGATTAATTTGCTGAATTTGCTCCCAAGTTGGCGTTAGTTCGATCGCATTGACACCCAAAGCTCTTGCTGCCACAATTATCTGTGGCATCGAAGTTCCCAAGCGACTCGTGCCGGCCTCCCTAGCTACACTCGATTCCGTCGCATCCATTCCCCAACGCCTTAACACTGTTGCTAGCGCCGCCGGCGCGCAACTGCTGTTAGATGTTTGCCGAAATACACCGTTTGGCCGCAAATTATCTATTAAATCAGCGTAAATTGGCGCCATGAAATAGGATTCAGCGCTGGTAAATCCTCCCAATCCCAACAAGCAAATTAAAATTACTGCTATTACTTGCGATCGCGCCGTCTGCCAGCTTACAGTAAAGCCAATACCGCAGATTCCCATCAGCATCACTCGTAGCAAAGTCCAAGTAACTCGCATCCCGTGAAAGCGCCACTCGATCGGCAAAGCTGGCATTTGAGGGAGATTTAGAGCCAGTAGCAGCAAGGCAAAGTACAAACCTAAAAACAGCAGGGCGATCGAATTTCTGCCCTTAAACAAATCGTTAGCCGTCACTCCCGATCGAACTAACACCCGTCCGAACCGCATTCCCCAGACAAACAGCACCGAACCCAGCACCAGCGTCACAAATATTTCCATAAGTTCAGAATTCGATCGCTTAACTAGGTTGTAACATTTATGCGATCGACTTGCACCCCAATCAAGAGTGCGAGAGAGGAAAAGTGGGGCAGAGAATTTGACGGTGTTTGGGTTTCGTTCCTCAATTCCCCGCTACAATCGAATAAACAGGATTTATCCAAAATCGAAGCAGGCAAAACAACCCTCAATCCTAAAGACTTTGACCTGCATCGCTGGCTCAATATTAAGTTTGGTCAGATTTTTCTTGATGAGTCTGAGTCAATGGTTGAGAATCAGATCATTCAGCTACCTAACCCAAAAGGAGATAGTGCCATATTTGCCAACTTAAAGCTGAAAAACCGGATGTTACTCGGATATGCAGTTCCCATTGCTTTATTTGTAGGATTAGTAGCGCCAGTTTTCTCCAGCGCCAGCAAGGGAGGGGAGTCATATAGACAAACAAAAATCTCAATGACTACCCGAGAAGGAGTGGATCGTATGGCTTTTTATTTGGCTTAAATGGTGGGACATAGGAGAGGCTATATTTGGAACAGGGATGAATATTATTTAAAGGATGCTCGGGAAGACTTACTAAAATTTAATAAATTGGCATAATCTGTAGGCAAGACGATGGAACATACTAGAGAAAAGCTCCTAAACATATTAATTGACTTACAATAAGAATATGCTAAATATTCGGAGCCACTGATTGATTTAGTAAACCAAGGAAAGCAAAAAGAAGCGCTGGAAAAAATTTTCACAAAAAAAGGGGCATTAATTCTGAATGAGTATTACGAATTAAATAACTACTTTGGTGAAAAAGAGCAGGAAATTCTTGAGGCTGTAACTTCCAACGCAGAGGACAATATCCGCTTCTTAGTCTCTGTCGTTTTGGTTGGGGCACTCTTAGGCATCGCGATCGCCTTACTTGGTGCCTTTCTAATCTCTTCAGGTATTGCTAGAACAATTAGTGACACAGTTAATGCGATCGCCTGTTCTTCCAGACAAATTGCTGCCACAGTAAAACAGCAGGAACGCACAGCCACACAGCAATCTAGCTATGTCAATCAAACTACCATCACCATATCACCATGGATGACTTGGGCGCTGCTTCCCAACAATCAGCCCAGCAAGCCCAAGCTGGTGCTGAATCTGCACGGCAAGCTTTAAAGATCACTGCAAGGGGAACCCTAGCAGTGGAGCAAACCCTGGAATCGATGATAATATTAAAAGAAAATGTCGGGGCGATCGCCCAACAAATTATGCGCTTGAACCAACTAACTAATCAGATTGGCAATATCTTTAGTGCTGTGACAGATTTAGCCAATCAAACTAATATTTTAGCGCTAAATGCAGCAGTAGAATCGGTGCGGGCGGGCGAAAACGGCAAAGGTTTTAATGTCATACTCACAGAAATCCGCAAACTAGCAGATCAAAATAAGATATCTGCAGATAAGATTAACAACCTGGTCGCTGATATCAAGAATGCGATCAATTCCACGGTAACGGTGACAAAGAAAGGCGCTAAGATAGTAGAATAAGGAAACAAAATTAGTCAATTTACGGCAGTAGTATCAGGATTTTAGAAGTTAGATGGGCTTAATAAAAGAGGTACAACCAGTGTTCACTCGGTCGCTGCTATCACTAACCAAACTTGATATTTAACGGCGAAGGCGATTAATTTTGATTTATTTTATCATACAAGGAAAATTGTCCCATGATTAACTTCAAAGCAACCAAATTAAGAGAGCGTATTTTGTGGGGATATTCCATACCGATTTTGCTTTCAGTGGGAGCAGCTACGTTGGTTTTCTTTAATGCTCAAGAAGTAAGCGTAAAAGCAAAACTGCTAAATAATTCTAATGCTGTTGTTATAGATTTGAAAGATCTTGAACTGGGATTTGCAGGTATGCAGAAAGCTGCTCGTGGCTATTTTTTAGCCCAAAATAGTGGTTTCTTAACTGAATACTACGAAGCTGTAAAAAGCTTCGATCGATTCCATCAGGATTTACTCACGCGGGTTCAAAACCCGAAACAGCGCCAGCGGCTAGATGAAATGAATGTCTTACAAGATCAGATAGACCAAGGCTACAGACAAGCATTTTCTTTGGTCGATCGAGGTAAGCGAGACGAGGGAATTAACTTATGGAAGACACAAATTGTACCAAAGCTTCGTCAGGTTGATGCTATAGCTAAGGAGTTTCAAAGCACCGAGCAGGAAATTTTACTTAACAAAGAAAAAGAGCAAAACCAAGCTTTGCAGTTCCTGACTACAGTGGTGATTTTAAGCACTGCTTTAGCTGCACTTACGGCAATTGCGATCGCTCTGTGGATTGCTTCAGGCATTGCAGAGAAAATGAATCAGTCAGTCAATATGATTGTTAGTTCTTCCACAGAGATTGCGGCCACAGTTGAACAGCAGGAACGCACAGCCACACAGCAATCTAGCTCTGTAAATCAAACTACCATCACCATGGATGAGTTGGGCGCTGCTTCCCAACAATCAGCCCAGCAAGCCCAAGCTGGTGCTGAATCTGCACGGCAAGCTTTAAAGATCACTGAAAGGGGAGCACTAGCAGTGGAGCAAACCCTGGAATCGATGGCAATATTGAAAGAAAATGTCGGGGCGATCGCGGCACAAATTCTGCAATTGAGCGAACAAACCAATCAGATTGGCAATATCTCTAGTGCTGTCACAGATTTAGCCAATCAAACGAATATGCTGGCACTGAATGCCTCAGTAGAAGCGGTGCGGGCGGGCGAAAACGCCAAAGGTTTTACTGTCATAGCCACAGAAATCCGCAAACTAGCAGATCAAAGTAAGAAATCTGCCGAGAAGATTAACAACCTGGTCGCTGATATCAAGAATGCGATCAATTCCACGGTAACGGTGACAATGGAAGGAACTAAAACAGTAGAAGAAGGAACCAAAATTAGTCAAGAAACGGCAGCAGCTTTCTCGGAAGTGGCAAAGGCTGTTAACAATGTGGTATTGAACAATCAACAAATTTCTCTAACTGCCCAACAACAGGCAGTTGCCATTCAACAAGTAGTCGATGCTATGAACAGCCTCAATCTATCGGCAAAAGAAACCGCTAGTGGTATTACTCAAACCAAATTAGGCACTCAACAATTGAACGCTGCAGCCCAAAATCTAAATTCAATTGTCTAAATGGCGCTCAGTTTTTTGGGCTAGCAGACTAACAATTGATAGCATTGAGTCATGAATTGCGATCGCAGCCGTCCAAGCTTGTCAAACCTCCGGCATCAAAGTCAAAATGCTCGCAGGCTCATCGCTACAGCTTGGGCGATCGAATTGCCTGGTAACGCAGATCCGGAGGAAGAGCCTCCAATTTTCCTGCTAGAAGAGCGAGCTCGGACTCTGGACATCGGTGAGCGGGATCTTCCTGGGAACCAGTGAAAAACACTGTTCGATATACCGAGCGGAATTCGCCAACCATATCCGTATCCGGGCAATACCTATATACCCACTGGCAGGTGTGTTCACTCACCTTTATGACGAAATGTTAAAAATCTGTGCATAAATGCAGTAGGTGTGATTTAATTTAAATCGTTCAAAGTTACTAATTAATCTGCAATTAATATTTTTTAGCTATGTATTCATCTTCTATAGACTCTTACTACAGTAACCCTTTTCCCTTTCATCTTCGCATGATGGATTTAATATCACAACTCCAATTGCGAGGTGACGAAAAAATTCTAGACGTAGGATGTGGAGACGGGAGAATAACGGCAGAAATTTCCAAATTATTGCCCCAAAGTTATGTTATTGGTAGTGATATATTTCCGGAAGTTATAGAGTTTGCTAAAAATAAGTTCGCTCGCCAAAATCACCCGAATCTAGAATTTCAAGTAGGCGATGTGAGAAGCCTTGAATTTGAAAATTCATTTGACTTGATTGTTTCTTGTGGAGCTCTTCATTATATCCACAATCATATCCCCGTGCTGACAAGGTTTAAAGAAGCGCTCAAGCCTTCAGGGAAAATTTTACTATCGTTTTTAGGTGAAGGCTCTAACAAGTCTTTTCATTTTGTGTTGCAAGAATTACTCCTGGATAGTAAATGGAAAGAATTAAATAATCTTAGTTATCAGTTTTATTCGCCTGCCGAATATAGAGAAATGTTAAAAGCTGTGGGATTTACTACAAATAGCGTAGAAATTTTTTCCTATCCGTTAAAGGATAATAATAGCAAAAGAGAAATAAAGCAACGAGTTGAAAAAGATTGGTTTTCTTTGAGTACTAGAATACCTCCAGAAATTTACGATACTTTTCTTGAGGAGTTAGTAAGTATTTATATGGAACGCAATCCTCCCAACGAGAGCGGTTTAATTGAAAGTAAAGCAGAATGGTTAGAAATTCAAGCAACTGCAATACAGTAACAAAAAATTATTTCTGTATTGTAGACTACAATTAACCGCCACCTTAAAAAAGTAGACATATATTAACAAACTAAATGTACGGTGGCTCAGATGTTTTCCGCTTATTGACAATAGATTTGAAGGCCCCCCGATCGGCATTCGCTACAACCTGTACCCAGCAAGTCTTGGTTTGAACCAGTTTTGATAAACCAACCCGATCGCCCTTCACAACGGTTCCTTATCGATAGCCTCATCCTAAAAGATTTACTTATCATTCAAATTTAATAATTGTTTTATAATTTCCGGAAGAGTACGGTAGAGTTAATTATCAAGTCAAGGAAACGTGCGACTCGCAAAAAGTGAGTTCACACAACTCGGCAGATCGAAATATTGATATTAATCAAAAAAGTCAAATCAGCAGGGTAGTTTAAAGACTTATGCTAGCAATAAATCTTTAGCTCCCTCCTGCCAACCTGCGCTCAAAAGAATTCGCTAAACCGCAATTATCCAACAGTAAAAAAGCGCTGTGATCAACTTCAGTTGTACGGTGTTGATGATTACTCACGATATTGATGAAGCACTGTTTTTGGCCGATCGACTGGTGATGATGACTAACGGCCCGTCGGCGACAATTGGCGAGGTTCTGGAGATTCCTTTTCCGCGTCCGGGCGATCGGCTTTAAATGATCGAAGATCCGGAATACTACAATTTGCGGAACTACGCCCTAGATTTCCTGTTCCGCCGCTTTGCACGCGATCGCGATGCCTAATCGGTTGGGAAATCAAAGTTAAAGAGGAGAACATGAGACATATCGAACAAGTTTAATTCTTGTGGGCAGTGGGGGTTAGGCATCCTGGCAGCCCAAGACGAGCTTGTTTGCAGAAGTCTATTGAAAAGTTGAAGCCCCAGTGTTCCCCGATGTCAGGGGAACAGCGCTGCGGGCGCAATTTTCCCGATCTGGTTGGGTAAACTGAAGCTTAATGGTAGGCGATAAGTTTTTTCGGACGTTCGGATCTTTTTCTGAGCTTTTACGTCTACCAGCGAAGAGACCCGATTGCCTAGCTGTCGGTAAGCTGGCATGAACAGAGCCCACCTTCGATCCGAGGGTGGGCTTCTTCTTCATGTTATTAACCGTTTTTGGGCGATCGGTGGTTTGTGCATTCCACCCTTTGAACTGGCACACTGCGGGAACGTTATTAGTGTTTGATGAATTAAGGTTTTTTTCAAGATAGCGGTTTTCAGTTGAGTGAAGTACAGATGCTCGGGTAGGGAAACCGCTGAGCCTAAGTCCGGCGCTGGGATCTGTGACTTTTAACAATTGGTATAAGACTGATGATTGTAGCAACACTTTTTTAAATTGGTATTACTCAGGTTTGCACGGAAAAATCCTCTGGGTCAATATCCCAATTTACCCAACCAATTGCTTCTTTAGCCAATTCTATATCAGGAGGAACTCGCAAAGCGTGAATGTGTCCCGTGCTCGGACAAGTCATTTTTAACAAATAAACTGGCTTTGCATTACCCTCGTTATCAAAATCATCGTCAAAATCGATGCTTAATAGAGTGTATTCCTGCCAACTATCTAATTCTGTCACCTCTAATTCTTGACAAATGCGATCGTAAGTAATTCCCTGAATTAATGCCCGCCGAACTTCCGCATTCTGTTCCTTCAACACCCACTTAGACTGCCACTGGTGCGGGTGCAGCCTGCCGTACCATTCGGGTAAAATCACGCCATGATAGGCGTAAATCGAAAAACCGTCGGTAAATTGTACGGCTGGTGTTCCTTCTGCGTGTAAGCGGTGGTTGTTGTCTGCAGAAAGTGCGATCGGCTTTTCGCAGACAATGCAAACTTTGTCATAGGGATAAATCCAGCCGCAATCCCGGACAATCGATTGAAAAATCATCCAATTTCTGCCGTAGGAATGAGGTAAATTTAGAACCGAAATGCAGAAATCTAATAAACTGCCATAACAAGCCCACAATTCTGGTTGAATGCAATTACTGAGTTGTTTTCCTAATGTTTGCCAGTTGATTTCTCCAGTCCACGGGTCGATCGATTGTTGCGGTGGTAATTGGCTGGCTATTTCACGGACTAAATGCTCGCGCTGCGGCTCCCACAATTGCGTTTGCAGTTGAGTATAAAGTCTTTGTTCCAGTTGAGTTGGCAGTTGGTTTTGCAGTTCGCTTTCTAGTTGGCCCCGCAGATAACTCCGCAGTTGTTTTTCTAGTTCTATCCGCAGTTTTGTCTCGAACTGGCTCCGCAGTTGGCTCCTGGGATTGTCAACTCGACTGAGGATTAGAGCGGCAGCTTCGTAGGGGCGATCGACAAAAATGATTGTCGGTGCTTTTTTGCCGATCGCACTGTAAGCCGATTTAATTGTTTCCGCAGCTTGCGAGCGATTTATCGGGCCAGTGGAAAGCGCGATCGCTCTCCACTTTTCGCGATAAACTGGAATCAAAGCTGCTTGTTCTGGCGTGAGTTTTTTAACCTTAGTCTGCGACATACCGCCAACCTTGGGGCTCATATTCCCGCTGAATTCGCACCATCCAATTACCTTCGGGAATTGCAATCGCATGGTGTTCTTCGTGGCTCAATAAAGCTGTCGGTGAAAGCACCCGCAAGTACAGAGTGCCGTCTTTTTCGTAAAGTTCAGCTTGTCCCTCAATAATCTGGTGAGAATGTCCGGTGACTTCACCTTCGGCGAGAGTTAGGTGAGATTTTTTTTCTCCTTGGATTTTCGGTACGGGGGTGAGAATTACGTCGCCTTGTCGGATGGGTTGCATAGGTTTTTTCTAAATTTTGTTTGCTGGTGTCGATCGATCGAGCTTTTCTACCGCAACTCTATACTACATTTGTAATACAGGGGTGTCAAGAGCCACAAACCAAATTCCATAACTCTTTGCTGCACTGACAGACGTTATCTTGGAGTGTGAAAGTGCGATCGCAAACAGAAATGCTATAAATACACGCGAGTTTCCAGTCGCCTGGGTGAGGGCGGGTTTATAGATATTGTCGATGTGAATGAAAGATTGTTGGTGAAACTCGCCCCTACAAATACTGTGGTTAATTTATGGAATCAATTATTATTTGATATATTTGGCATTGCAACCTATTAACCTCGTCTGTGTTGACAAGAGAACCCACAACTTTTTTGTATTGGCTGGATCTGACGAAGAGATTGAGGTTAAAATTTCTCTAAATGGGGAGTTTTTTTTATGAGCAAAGTAGATTATACTGCAATATTCGATACAGCATTGAAGCGTTATTTTATTAAAAATTGCCGGAACAAAGCTGCACGATCTGCCTAATTAGACAGGCGCAAAAAGCCTTCGCATTCAATCAGAACAACAGTGGAGCATTCTGATTTTAATCCTAATATTCAGGCAGCCATTCGCCAGCAACTGAAAGAATATAAAAGTGAGTATTGTATCCTAACAATATATTTATAAATCGGGGAGCGATCGCCCAAGCCACTTTTCCTCTAAACCGCAGAAATCCCGCGCCGAAACTCCTTAACTGCTTCAACCCTAGAAGCCATCAGCAAGCAGCGAGACAGCAGGTTGATGTCTAAACCGGGCAGAACTTCGCTTTGGTCAATTTTTTCATATCCGTGCGATCGCAAATGATACAGGCCAAATACTCCATCCTCCCAAAACCAAACTTCGGGTACTCCCAAGGCTTGGTAGCGATTCAACTTGCTCTCGTTGCCGCTAGTAAATACAACTTCGATCGAGAGGTCTGCAATGCCTCCGGATGCTCTGCCAATTAAGTAAGATTGGTCTGCTTGTGCGGATGCTTTTCCTTCTTTTTCCTGGGTAAAGCTTCCTGTGGGAGTAAAATCGATTTCTTTTTCTACAAAATACGTACCCAGCAACAGGGCGATGACACCGCTGAAGACTTCATGTTCTTGCGAAACTGCCAAGATTTCTACCTCACCTTTGAAATAAAAAAGTCGGATGCCGGGGGAGTCAGAAAACCCCTGCTCGATTAGCTTGAATTGTTGCCAATCAATCCCGGAGTGAATTAGGCGCTGGTCTTTTGGCTTGTCTAATGTTGCTGTCATGGCACGACCTCGTTTAACTATTTTATAGCAATTTGAATTCGCACAATTTTGCAAGCACATTGGTATGGTGCGTCACATCCAAAAAACCTGTTTAAATCGAAACTATCGATGTCTGACGCACCATACAAATTGATTGAACTATTATATTATCCTTGAAATGCGGCAACCGAAACCCGATCGCGCCCTGATTCTTTCGCCCGATAAAGCGACTCGTCGGCGATCGCAATTAGCGTCCCCGGCTGCGACATCGGCGCCGGAATGCAGCAAGCTACACCCAAACTCAGCGTTACGTATTCGCTGACAGCAGACTTAGCGTGAGCTATCTGCAAACCCCGCACCTGTTGTGCGATCATTTCAGCTACGCAAGCCGCACCTTGAATATCCGTATTCGGCAAAACTACTACAAATTCTTCTCCACCGTAACGCGCTACTAAATCGGCAGATCGTTTTACGGAACGCTGCAGAACCGCCGCCACTTGTCGCAAACATTCATCCCCCGCTTGGTGACCGTAAGTGTCGTTGTAAAGTTTGAAATAATCGATGTCGCACATAATCAAAGACAGCGGTGCTTCTTCCCTCGCCAAACGCCGCCATTCGGTATCGAGGTATTCATTAAAAGAGTGGCGGTTTCTTACCTCAGTCAAACTGTCGTAAGTTGCTAAATACTGCAAGGCTCGATTCACAGTTTCCAACTGCTGTTTCTGCTGCTGCAACTGACGGTTGAGAACCGCCAACTGCTGTTCGGCTGAGTGCGATCGCAACAAATTTCTCACCCTCGCCAGCAATTCCCTCTCGTCAAAAGGCTTTGCAATATAATCGTCAGCACCCGCATCCAAACTTTCGATCCGAGCTTCCATCCCCGATCGCGCTGTCAAAAAGATTACCGGAGTCGATTTCAATTCTGGCGTACTGCGAATCTCCTTGAGCAAATCCAGTCCGTTTTGTCTCGGCATGATTTGGTCGCTTACAATCAAATTTGGCTGCAAAGTTTTTGCTTTTTCTAAACCTTCAACCCCGTCACTCGCCACGGCGACTCTATAGTACGGAGTCAATAAAGTTTGGAGGTAAGCCAGCAGAAAATCGTTGTCTTCTACTACCAGCAACAGCGGTAATTCTCTGCTGTCTGGTGTTAATTCTTCGCCATTATTTTTGTCGTCAAAACTGTGATGTTCCGGCAGCGAGGCGTGGGGTGCGATCGCGCCGATATCTCCCGTACCCCACTCTCCGGAGCCGAATCCAGTCAGTCCTGCCAATTGGGCGATCGCGCTCACCAACTGGTTCGCTTCCACCGGCTTCGACAAATGCCTCTGAAACCCCGCCTCCAGCGCCGATGCCGAATCTTCTTCCTGGAGGCCTCCCGTCAGCGCCACGGCCGGCAGCAGTTCCCTGTGCTCGGACATTTCCATTGCTCTGATGCGGCGGATCAAATCGCAGCCGTCGGCTCCCGAAACCGTCATATCGCTCACCAACACGTCGGGCCGCGACTGTTGCAACTCGGCCATCGCTTCGCCGACGCTACCCACTGCTATTACCTTGGCTCCAAATGCTTCGAGGCCTGTTTTGAGAAATTGCCGGATCTCGGCGCTGCTTTCCACCACCAGGACTTGCTTTCCCGCTAGGGGTTTGGAAACCGATCCGGGTCTGCTTTCCATTTGGGCGATCGCAGCAGTGCGATCGTCGGGTGCATTTTTCTTGGCAATCGGTAGCAGCACCCCAAAGGTCGCCCCCTGACCGAGGCCGGGACTCGAAGCCCAAACACTTCCCCCGTGCAGTTCCACCAACTGCCGCACAATTGAGAGCCCCAGACCAAGCCGATGCTGTTCCTTGGTCTGGAAGCTCTCTGCGGGGCGGAAGTAGTCAAAGATGTGTGGCAGAAATTTGGGATCGATCCCGCAACCGCTGTCGCTGACGCGAATCAAGACGCCCGACGCAGTAGGCTCGGTCCGCACTTGAACTGGATTTGGTGCCGATTCATGGGTGAATTTGATGGCGTTGGTAAGGAGGTTCCAGACTACTTGCTGCAAGCGTTCTGCATCTGCCAAAACGTAGCTGACGGCGGGGTCAAAATGTGTTTCTACGCGGATGTTTTTGGCATCGGCGGCGGGGCGGAGGGTGCCGAGCGCAGATTCTATGATAGACGGGAGGTGAACTCGGCCGATGTTCAGGCACACTTTCCCCCGCAGCAGATGCGAGAGGTCGAGGAGATTGTCTATTTGCCGGTTTTGTAATTTGGCGTTGCGCTCGATGATTTCCAAAGCGCGGCTGGTGGTGGCTTCGTTTAAATTGCGCGATCGAGCTAGCTGCACCCATCCCAAAATCGCGCTCAGGGGCGATCGCAGTTCGTGGGACGCGATCGCCAGAAATTCGTCTTTTGCCCGGTTGGCTTCGGCTTGGGCTGCTTCAACGGCTTTGCGATCGGTGATGTCGAATCCGATCGCCAAATATTGACAGGGTTTTCCCTTGCAGCCCCACAGCGGAACTACTGCTGCGTACACCCAATAATCACTTCCATTCTTGGTTTTATTCTTAATGTCTCCTTGCCAAACTTCACCTTTGGCAACAGTTGACAGCAGATTTTTGATTAATTCCGAAGACTTATATTCCGAATGGAGGATGCCAAAGTGGCAGCCGATTAGTTCTACGCGCGAATAGTTGGACATGGAGCAAACTCGATCGCTGACGTAGTTGATAATTCCTCGCGCGTCAGTCCTCACCGCAAGTGCCGATCGGTTGATCGCTCCTTTAAAATCTAAACATTCTTGCAGCGACGAATCTAGTTCTTTTACCGTAGAAATTTTGCCTGGCCGATCGGGCGTGTCCGGTTGCTGACGATCGGGCTTATCCTTACTCCGTTGTTGGATTTCCATTGCTTCTATTTTCCCCTGACGGCTGACACCTAATCTACTCGCATCCTGATTCATTATCACTATTTTCTTTCCCGCGCCGGCGGGTGTAATATTTTGTATCTCTTCATCTTCCTGAAAAATTGGCAGGTACCACATCCACTCGGGAGTCACCTCAATTTTTGTTTATAGTTGGCTAAATTTTGTCAATCTGAGGACTGATTTTCTCATATCTAGCCGCTCATCGGCTGCTGGCTAATTCCCTTTTATATTTTACTATGGGGAATTAGTGAGAAATTTAGGGTGTGGAGCGCGCGCCTCAAGTTGCATTCTTGTTTTAAACTGGTATCACAAGCGTCAATTTTTGTCTCACAATTACTCCTCGGAGCTGGCACAAATTCTCCTCTTGCGCAGGCTTTCGGGTCTGTGGCATTTTGCCTCATATCCACTCAAGCCGATATATGTGCAGGGCGAGACAGTTCCCAAATCATTGGCGGGTTTGGGCGAACAAAGTCCGTACTTTGCGATCGTCGGCAACTTCTGTTAAATTAATTTCTTCTACATCTTGACAGGTCTGTATATTATTTGTATTATAAAATGTAATATGCCTTCAAAGGAGAGCACCCAAAGTGTATTGACGCACTATTGACGCACTCAACTATTAACATTTTGAGGAAAATCGTCTGTGAAGTTAGACGCTGTACGCGAGCAATTTGAAGAAAGAGCATTTAATTATGACGGCTTAATTCCTCGCCTCATTCCGCAGTATCGCGAGCAACACGAGCTAATATTGCAGTTACTCGCTTCTGAAACTAATGCTAACATAAAAGTTCTGGATTTAGGCGCGGGAACTGGCATACTGTCGGCTGTGATTTTGTCAGCATTTCCTCAGGCAAGAGTCCTCGCCTTTGACATGGCGGAAAATATGCTAAAAATTTGCCAAACTAACTTGTCCGCTTTCCGAGAAAGGCTGACCTTGCAGCAAGGAAACTTTGCCGAAGATGATTTCGGCAGCGGTTACGATTTGGTAGTTTCTGGGTTGGCAATCCACCACCTCGACAGCACAGGTAAACAACAGCTATTTCACAAACTTTTCCACTCCCTGAATCCAGGGGGAATCTTGCTAATTCGAGATATTGTCACAGGTGTTACTCCCCGGCTGACTGAGCAATACGAAAAGTTGTGGCGGCAGTACATGAAAGCTAACGGAGAAGACGATGCAGCCTGGTTCCAAAAATATTTAGAAGAAGATATTCCCTCCTCTGTGGAAGAGCAGACAAAGTGGCTGGCAGAAGCTGGTTTTGCAGACGCCGGATGTCACTGGCGCTATCTGAATTTTGCTATTTTTGGCGGAGTGATCCCAAGGTAGAAGGCCTTCGGTAGAATGCAGAGTTTTTGATAATTATCAAAAGATAAAGCTCGTGAAAGCTCGCACACCGAACACTTTTCCAATCCCGGACGCAGAACCTAATTATGTAGATGCTTAAGGGTCACCTTACCGCTATAATTCGCGCGTCAAACCATTTTTTGTGTCCTGGGCTGAGTTTCAACAAACCTGTAGGGGGGGGTTCACTCAAGCGTCATCTGGCAGTGCAGACAGATTCAATAAACCCGCCCTCACCCCACGATATAACCCGCTAGTGACATGGTAAAAAATGTGATTTAAAAGCTCAATAAATAAAGTAAAATTATGAACGATTCTCGATTAATAAAAATCAGCAGGTATCTCAGCAGGCACCTGCGCCACGCGCCCTCGCGCATCGGCATTCAACTCGCTCCAGGTGGCTGGGTTCCTGTTAGCGAACTCCTCGATGCGTGCCAAAAAAATAAGTTTCCAGTCCAGCTTGCAGAACTCAAAAAAGTAGTCGCGCAAAACGACAAGCAGCGCTTTTCATTCGACTCCACAGGCACTCTAATTCGTGCCAACCAAGGACACAGCGTAGAGGTTGACTTGCAGTTAGAGCCCGCGGTTCCGCCGGATATTTTATATCACGGAACAGGTAGCACTGCCGTCGAGTCTATTCTCAGTCAAGGAATTAGGAAAATGTCGCGGCATCATGTTCATTTGTCGGTAGATATCCCGACGGCGCGCCAAGTAGGTGGAAGACATGGCATCCCGGCTATCTTTACTGTAGATGCCGCAGCAATGCAACGCGACGGCCATACATTTTACTGCTCAGCTAACAAAGTTTGGCTAGTAGATTTTGTGCCACCCAATTATCTCAAAATAAGTTGATAAATTTCCGGTTTTTTGTATAAAATGTACAAAAAATGTTTTAACATAAGAGTAAGTAGGAGTTTTGCAAAATGAGTGCGGCAGATATGGGCGATCGCGAAAACAATTTCAATCAAAACAATCCTCAAAATCGAGGGTTGCTCGGCTCTGGATGGCGACCTTTTTACCGTCAATTTGATTGGGATCACCTGCTACACTTAGCGTCTAGCGACCCCTTAGAACTAGCTCAAAAAACTTTAGGTGCAGCTAGCGACATTGCCGATGCAATGGGACGACATCAATATACCTGGTGGGCAAATATTTTAAATGTATTCTCGGAAAATACTCGCTACGAAATTGATGAGTTTTGGGATTACATTACTCCGCAGCCAGTTTACCCGGATTACCGCTACAAAGACGTTTTAGTTACCGAAACGCCGGTGGTACAATTGGTCAGCCGCGCTAGCATTCCCATCGACTACGTTCTCAACAAACTCCAAGAAATTACTCTTTTCAAAGTTCTGGATTTGCTGGGAAAACCGGATGCGATCACCCAGTCTTTTATGGAGCGACATTTTTCTTATTCCCCGGAGCGATTTATTAGCTGGGAACGCTTGGAAGTTTTGGGTACTGTTTATGCTTATTGGGCGCGATTAGGCTGCTGGCTGCAAATTGACAGCTACGACAGGGGAAGACGCTGCTACACTCTGATTTCCCAAGATATTGCGCCGCTCGTTAGCAAGGCAACTTACAATTTAGCGGTGATTCTGGGCGGGTACAAAAGCCGCGTCGGACAGGTTCACAGCCAGTTCCCAATTCGGACGTTTTCTGCGGAGATTCAAAGTTTTACCGATACAGTTCAGCAAGCAATTCTGGATCAAAATCAGTTGGCTGTTTTGGTCAGTGGCGAACCGGGGACTGGCAAAACTGCTTGGACGCAAGCGGTAGCAAAGGAAATTTTAGTGCCGCTGGGTTATGTAATTTTTATCTTAGACCACGATGCTGTGGAAAATTTTGTCCCACCGAGTTATTTAGAGCGGATTTGTATTATTATCAATGAGGCTGATAATTTGGCTCAAGATCGATCGACCGCAGAGGGTCAACGCACTAACAAAACTGAACACATTTTGAGTTTGCTGGATGGAACTTTGTATCAAAGTGTCATCGACGATAACGGGATTCAATTTGGACAAAAGCTCGTAGTTTTGATGACTTGCAACACTACTGAAAGATTAGATCCTGCAATGTTACGCAAAGGGAGAGTGGATTTTACCAGTGAATTTACGCACAAATTTGTTTGAGCGGTCTCTTAAATTCTCAAGCTATCTGGGCGATCGCACTGGCTACACGATCTTATACCATGTTCGATTTTCGATTTTCAATTAAAGAATGGGGAATGACTGATGAAGCTCAATGTTTTGATCGCGGGCCTACAGTTGCATTCTTTTGGGAACTTGTATAAAATACCGAACAATCAACAGGAAATCTTCTCAATCTCCAAGTTTAGGCAAAAATTTCTTGAGTACCTATAGACTATTGGTGTCAACTATCGCCTAAAACCCTTTGTCTGTCTCGTTTTTACCGAGTCTCGTTCCCCTCTTGCGCCCCCGAATAGTCGGGGGACGCAACAGAGAACTCCAGTCTCCTCCGAGTATTCGGGGGCGCCCCGCCGATCTGTGCCTAATCGTCAAACAGCACTCGGGCACTAGATTTGGTGTTAAGTTGACAGTAATGCCTATAGACATATCCCCATCAAAAATGATATCACTGATGGGTGATACCCTCTAAGGGTATCGTCCGAGAGAGCCAATCAGGGGAACACAGCATTTTTGGTCTCAAACAGAATTTTTCAAACTAGACAGCTATGGAGGAAATCCCAAACCGTGCAAACTAAGCCAGTTCAGCAAAAAAGTCAGGGACTGGGAAAGTACGCCGACGGGACTGTCCCGCTCGCCCAACAACCCCTAGAGGCAGCCGTGTCCGAGAGTAAAGACAGATTTCGGCGGTTTGTTGAGCGCTCCGCCGACGCCGTGGCAATGGTAGATTGTGAAATGCGCTATCTGTCGGTTTCTCGTCGCTGGGAAACAGATTGCGGGATTGGCCGCGGGGAGGCGATCGGCCGGTCTCATTGGGAACTGTTCCCGAATCTCCCGGAATATTGGGAGCAAAATGCCCAGGCTTGTTTGACCGGAGTTTTGAAATACAGCGAGTTTGTGACAGGGCGATCGATCGCATCTGTCTCAGGAAAAATCGCAGGCGGTTCTTTCAGCGCGTCGGTAAAATGGATATTTCAGCCTTGGAAAAATAACGAAGGTGCGATCGGCGGTTTGATCCTGTTGACCTCTGAGATAGCTGAGGATATGGCTCAAACACATTGCTATAATAAATTTCAGTCCGAGGCCAAAAGCAAGCAGTTAGAAACAATACCGCAACTAACTCAAATTGCCCTCAAAAATGCTGCTGATACCATCTTTTTTACTACTTCCGACGGTCAAATTTGCTATGCGAACAAAGCTGCTTGCCATCTTTTCGGCTACTCGGAATCGGAACTGCTTAACCTGAGGGTGAGCGACATCGATTCGCAGTTGTCAGCATCGGATTGGCCCGAACACTGGGCTCAACTCAAGCAGGAAAGCAACCTCACTTTTGAAACCAGTTATAAAACCAAAGAGGGCGTCAGTTTTCCCGTCGAAGTTAAAGTCAATTATTTAGAATACGGCGGCTGCGAATACCGCTGCGCGATCGCCCGCGACATTTCCGCTCGCCAAGTAGCAGAATCAGGGCTTGTAGAGGCGAAAGAGCAACTTCAAGCTGTTTTGGACGCCGTGCCGGGATTAGTTTCGTGGGTAAGTTCCGATTTGCGCTACTTGGGAGTAAACCGACATTTAGCTAGCGCTTACAAAATGCCTGCCGAACTATTTACCGGTCAAAAAGTAGGTTTTTTAGAGACAAGTCCCAAATTTAACGATTTAGTATACGATTTCTTTGCCAACCCTGAAAAGAAGACATCTCAAGAAGTAACAGCGAGCATTCGAGGAGAAAATAAAACTTATTTAATTGTCGCTCAAAAATACCATAACAGTGCGGCTGCGGTATTTGTGGGAGTAGATGTTACAGCAAGCAAACAGTCTCTTTTGGCTTTGCAAGAATCAGAAGAACGCCTGCGGCAGCAAGCGGCGAAATTAGAGCAGACGCTGTTAATTTTGCAGCGAACTCAAACTCAACTAATTCAAACAGAAAAAATGTCTTCTCTGGGGCAGTTAGTAGCAGGAATAGCCCACGAAATTAACAATCCAGTTAGTTTTATTTCCGGCAATGTCAGCCACGCCACGGGCTACATTCAAGAACTGCTGCGATCGATCGACCTTTACCAAAAGTATTATCCC
Organism: Microcoleus sp. K4-B3; assembly: GCF_036704615.1. NCBI lineage: Bacteria > Bacillati > Cyanobacteriota > Cyanophyceae > Oscillatoriales > Microcoleaceae > Microcoleus > Microcoleus sp. K4-B3. Next base: position 9,179 of record NZ_JAUBSF010000090.1, on the reverse strand, counting down.
CATCCCGTGCCGGAAATTCAATATCTGATCGAGGAATTAGACTTAGAATTTATCAAAAAAGACTTGCCAAAATTGTTAAATTCAATGAAAGTCGGTTCCGAAAGGATTCGCGATGTCGTGCGATCGCTCCGCTTGTTCTCGCGTACCGACGAAGCCCAAATGAAGCCGGCAGATATCCACGAAGGTTTGGACAGCACTTTGCTGATATTGCAAAATCGCCTGCAAGCTAAAGGGGGACGCCCGGGGATATCTCTAGTTAAAGAATACGGGGATTTGCCGCGAGTCCGCTGCTATGCGGGACACTTAAACCAAGTGTTCATGCACTTGTTGACAAATGCGATCGACGCTTTGGAAGAAGGGGGGAGAAATTCCGAAAAGCATGGTAAAATGCCAAATAAATCTTTCTTGTCTTCGGCCAGGTCGGGAGCTGAAATATTCAATCCCGAAATTCGGATTCGGACCTCCGTGGTAGGGGAAAGCGAAGTTGCGATCGCGATTAGCGACAACGGCCCTGGCATGACTGAAGAAGTCCTCGGCTGCATCTTTGACCCTTTATTTACCACTAAATGTCCGGAAACTAGCACAGGTTTGGGTCTAGCAATATCCCAGCATTTAGTAGTAGAAAAGCACGGCGGTAAGTTGCACTGTGTTTCGCGTCCGGGACAGGGAACTGAGTTGATAATTAAAATTGCGATCGGCAACGATTAATTGACTTCACCCAAAGCTGGAGACAAGCTCCCGCCCAAAGTCGCCCAGAGCAAAAAAGTTGAGATTTTAGTTTAACAGTCTTGGAGGCAGAACTTCTCTATGTAGGGTGCTCTTCGGCGCACCTTACCGCTATAATTCGCGCGTCCAACATTTTTTTAGTAACGCCTGTTTAAGCGCCCAGAGTGCGGCTTTAGAGTCAATGCTAAAATCTAAAACATAAAATCTAAAATCTAAAATCGAGTGATTAAAAATGGGAAAATAATATGATAATTGAGTGGCTGAGATTTAAAGTACCTCCCGAAAAGTGGGAGGCGTTTATTCGGCGAGATGAAGAAGTTTGGACGGCCGGACTAAGAAATTTCCCAGGTTATTTGGGCAAAGAAATTTGGGTGGATCCGGTGGAAAATGAGGTGGTGGTGTTGATTCGCTGGGAAACGAGGGATCAGTGGAAGTCGGTTCCGCAAAGCACAATAGATGAGTTGGATGGCCAAATGGGCGATTTGCAAATTGCGATCGCCGAAAGTCGCGAATATCAAGTTCGCAAGTTTTTGCATTAGTTAGTCAGCAGTGATTAGTTAGGAGTTAGGAATCAAGCGTCTAATCTTCGATCGAGAGTCCGGGAACTTGACAAAAGTCTCGTTGGTTGCGAGTGATAACGATAGCACCGACGGATAAGGCAATGGCTGCAATCCGCATATCTTAAGGTAGCTTGAATTTGTGCGATCGCCGCTTAAGAGTGTTTCTGCTTTCACTTAACAGTCGGGAAACTCTCTGACAGAGGCCGCAACTTCCCCGGATGTGAGTGATTCTAGCAGCAGCGTCACTTTGAGGTTGCTCAAGGGAGCGGACTGCGGTAACTCTAGGTTGATAGTGTTAATTTTTGAAAGACTAATCCTGGGTTTACTTTTATTGTACCGCAGACATCGATTTGGTATTTTGTGTGAAACGCGATCGCAATTCGTAGAATCATCGCAGTGTTTGGTATTTTGTGTGAGGGGCGATGGATCGTCTTTTATGCGTGAATGGCGATCGCTCTGGGTACAATCATCGCAGTGGAAGGGTGGCTATTGATAAGATTGTGATGAGAAAAAGAGATGGGATTTTGGCGTTGCTGAATACAGGTAGGAATTCAGATTTCCCAATTGCTATAAGCCCGCTTGAGGATGAGTTTTGTAACATCAAGCGAAAAGTTGATTAATACCGTGAATCAGCAACGCCATATTCTTTAAGTAATGGTAAGACTTGTTGCAGAGCGAGGGTTTGTTCAAGTAAATTACTGTTTCCTAATTTGGGTAACAAACACTCTTTTCAACGGGATAGCTCTTTTTTGCCAGATCGGGGCGAGCGTGAACAGATTGATGCACCCCCATTGACTGCGGTCAATCGCGATCGATAACCTTTGTCCGACTGAGCAATAAGTTGTTAACCAATAAGCGATCAAAGGGAACAAAAGAGCGTGCGATCGTTAATTGAGGTAAATCGAGAAATCTTATTCTGTTTGCGACGACGGCTTTGAACCCTAATTGGATAGGGAAATACCCGTGCGAGTCTCTCTAATCTCACCTGTTTTTCTGATTGTATCAAGTCAATCAAGATTTTGACTAGAATAAACTGGGCGTGCGTCAGTTATTTTTGTAAGTGGGTCTGGTAGAATGTTGGTAACATTTTTTTTGGATAAAAAGCGCGTGTAACAATTCGGCTGCCTATCTTTTTTTACCACAACTGGGTGCAATCTTTACCCGATCGGGGTTTTGGGCGGGCTGTCACCCCCCCAGGAACATTCGGTAACTATTTTATCATCTTCCTCTGCTGTTGAACAAAGAATTTCAATGGCGTCGGGCAATTGTATTCGCCAACTCAGAGAGTTACCAGCTATGATGTGCCGATACGGAACAATGGCGTCATGAATAGTGCGGTAAGCCCAGTTCGCAAACAGGATTGCTTCTTTCTTCTTTGTTGACTTCATCCGAGTGGAACATTGAAATCGATAATTCTGTTGGCAACGCAAGTAGCTATCGCGATCCATTCTCCTTGGAAAAGTGCAACATCAATTTATTGATTTACCAGTTCTTTCCAAAGTCTGCTTATAGCTTTCGAGGTATGTTATAAATTCCAGATGAAGGGTATCTATACCCTCTTTTTCCAGTAGTGATAAGATGGCTAAATTCAATTCTTGACAGGCGTCAAAGTATAAATCCAGATTGTTATTAAAAGCTCGAATATTTATAATGCGAGCATTCTGTTCAAGTCTGTCTAGCCAAACAAAACATTGGTCATGTAAGGAATCGATAGAGGTAGGTAGATTCTGAATTTTCTTACAAATTATAGCAGTTTTTTCGGCAGAAATACTGTCAATATTGAGAGTTAAATTAATGCCAAATGATTGTTCAGAGCCAGGATTTTGCGACCAATTTTCGACAATTCCAGTAATCATTTTGGAATTGGGTATCTTTTTTATAGAATCCCATTTTGCTAGGCTAAGTTTTGTAGTTCTGATGCCAATTTCTAAAACTTGAACGCTACCATCAATTCCCTCCACAATCACCCAGTCACCAGGTCGATATAGATTATCTGTATAAATAATGATCGTACAGAACCAGTCATAGATAATGTCCTTAAGCAATAAACCGAACGTGATTCCTGCTCCACCTAATAGACCAATGAGCGCACTTGCAGATGCTCCTAACAACAACTCACTCGCCTTTAACACTACAACAGCGAGTGCCACCGTCTGAAACAGACGAGGCACGTAGGGTACGAGCAAGTCGTCTAGTTCGGTTTTGGTGTTCAGCGTCAGTTTTCTCAGTATCTCTCCTAACAGTGGAGAGGCGCGGTAAACAATATATGCAACGGCAACAATAGCGCTCAGACTGAGAATCTTAGCTAGCATCTCGCTCACTTGAGGCTTTAGATTCTCTGCCAAAATCACCTGCACTATCCAAAGTCCAGCGATAAAAATTAGCCATCCTGATGGTTGCTCTATAATCTCGACTAACTCATCATCCAGTGTGGTCTCCGTTCCGCTAGTAAGAAGCTTGATTTTCTTGAGGATAATCGAAAAGAACAATCCTCTCAACAGTTGTGTGAGCGTGATGATAGTGAGGACGAGAACTATTTTAGTCAGCGGTATTTGTGCAACAGTTATGTTTGAATCAATTAGCGTTTCCTTGATTTGTTTCCAAATGATTTCCATCTAACTAAAAACCTCCATTACTTAAACAAAGAATAAATATTTTTTGACTTTTAACTTCCAAAAGGGGTAACTTTTTCGGCTCCTTGACTAGACTTTGCCAGGTATATGCCTGCCAAAACTACAGAAAAAGCCAACCAGTTCAAAGGGCTTAACTGTTCCGAAAAGATTATCCAAGCAAGTATGGCAGTAATCACGGGATCTAGCAACAAGAACACGGCAACGAACCCAGAAGAAAATCCTTTGAGGTTATAAGCCTGAAGGCTTTGACCCAAAACTTGGCAGATTAATGCTTGGGCAATTATTGTTAACCACCCAGCCCAGGAATAGGGAAAAAGTACATCTTCCGTTAGCAGAACGATGGGGAAAGTTAACAATGCCCCCAAGAAGGAACACCACAGGAGTATGGTTGTTGCTGAAAACTTGGCTCGAAGTTTTTCTACAGTCAGCAGATTGGCAGCAGAAAAGATGGCAGATAGCATGGCAAGCGAGTCACCTGTAAAGTTATCACTAGCTACCTGCAAATCGCCAAGTCCAATTAAGATTGATCCGCTGATGGCGACTACCATGCCAATGAGGAATCTGCCATCAAAAGATTGACTGAGAAACAGCCATCCTATCACCGTGGTGAAAAGCGGGGTTACGTTATGTAATAGATTAGAGTTTGCCACACTGGTCTGAGTTAGAGACCAAGCCCAAGTGATTAAGGTGCTTGAGAAAAAAACACTCATTGCCAGCAACAAGACTAGATCGCTGCTGGTGTAATGTTGCTTTTGGAGGAAGGAGTCGTGGGAGTGTCTTTCGCTCAATGTCTTGAACAGATTCCCTAATCCTAAGATCACAGTAGCTACCCAGAAGCGATTGAATATTGTCGCAACCGGACCCAGTTCCCGTTCGCTCAATCTGATGAAGATGGCGGCAAAGGATAAGGCAAGGATTGCGAGAAATAACGAAATTAGTCGGATACTCCCTTGGAGTCCCTGCCCGATCGCACTTGGTGTCTGCTCTATCTGTTGCGGTGATGGTTTCAGTTCAATTGTCATCTTCACTTCTCAAAGTAGTACCTGCGCCACCATTGGAGTGGCGCAAGCTAACAGCATTACTCTTGCATTCCGGCATACAGGAGTCGGATAAATAAGCGGACACCATCATCTTTTTTCAGGGTTGAATAGGAGGGAGCTTCACTGTTACCAATCGCACGCAAATCTGACAGTAGTTCGGGATGGAATTGGCAAGTAAACGAGCGTCTAATTTTCTTGGTTTCAAAGTCTTTGTCGTTAATGCAGGTTGCTGAACATTCGGTAACTATTTCACCATCTTCTTCTGCTGTTGAACAAAGAATTTCAATGGAATCCGGCAATTGTATTAGCCAACTCAGAGAGCTACCAGCGATGATGTGGCGATAAGGAACAATGGCGTCATGAATGCTGCGGTAAGCCCAGTTCGCAAACAATATTGCTTCTTCGTTGACTTCATCCGAATGAAACATCGAAATTATTGATACTCTGGCCTCATATTGAATTGTTGTGTCAATCACGCCTTCATGGCTGTCGGCAGTGACATCATGGGCATGAATGAGTTCCCAAGGAATACCCAAGGCATCGCCGTCGGGAGACTGATAAGGCAACAACACACGATCGCCTACTTCTTTTAATTCATTGCGCGTCACGGCAAAATGCTGGTCATTCCAGCCATTCGCAACAACTCGTCCATCACGCTTTTTGACTTCGAGTGTCTTGCCCATTGCTTCGATGCGCTGGCAGACTTCTTGCAACGATCTCAGAGCCATGCCTGAGCGATCGCGATCCAGAGATATCGTGCCCAAAACTTCTTTGACTGCACGACGGATCAGCCGTATATGACATTCAGCAGCTAACTGGTGTCCCACACAAATAAAGATGGCAGCAGCACTGGTGGGCGATCGCGATATCAATAGTTTTTCCACTAATGCAAACATATCCTCTCGCGGACACGCCGGACTTGTCCAGGTGGAGGCATCGTATGTTGATGGATCGCCGCCTTTGACTACCACTGCATAACCAGAGTTAATTGCCGGAACAACTATTTCTGGATCGAGGACTCCTGTTGACCAAACAGGTAGTAATACTGAGTCCATATCGGCGACTTTCTGAGCAATATAGGCGACATTTTTGGAAGCCCGAACATCTTCGCCCTTAGCGTTAAGGCCTACGTGTTCCCAAGGTTCGATAATAGTAATACAGTTGCGTAACAAATTGGGATGCAACAGTAGAAACTCCAAGTCGGGCCGTGAATTAATCACTTTTTCTAAAGGCTTGGCGTGTCCCCACTCAAAAATGCCGTCGTTGGCAAATAGTTCTTTTTCCAAAAGCGGATATTCAGAATTTCTATCGGCTAAGAAACGACCTAACAAAATATGTGCCGATTCAAAATCAGATCTGCCTTCATGCAAGTAGCCAGGAGTTAGTCGCCAGTGGGCTGTGGTGGTTGTATATTGTTGAACTTTGATAGATTCTATGCTCATAACTTATAGCGGTTCTCAAAAAAGTGAGGTATGCCCTATGCCCTATGCCCTATGACCTATGCCGGATAGTACCTCATCTTTCTGAGAAAGGCTATATCTCCTTCTGTTGTTAGAAAACTTAAGCTTGTACTCACAGGAACTGCACAAAGTCTCTATACTCAACAAGCTATTTTCTAAATTAGGAAATAATTTAGATTAACTTTATATACCCTCTCTCAGACCAAAGTTCATCGATCCGTATTCTTGCAACTATTTTACATTGTAGATCGATCGCGCCATCAAGTTTCATCCTCAGCTAAAGTAATCAGTCCATCATCTAAACTGAGATTTAACTGCTTATCCAAACTCGGTATTAAATCAATACCAAAGTTTTGATTTTTATCCTGGGCTATGGCACTAATTCTTACGCCTATACACAATTCATCACGGTTTTGTGCAGCTAATACACAATCAGCGAAAGTCAGCTTGCTAATCTGTTCTGGGGGAAAGTAAAGCGATATGGGCTTGACATACAGTTCGCTACCTTCCGGTGAGAACAAATCACGATATATTGACATTATATCAGGCTCTTGGGATACCTGGGCTAAAATTTTTGACACAAATTGATCGGTGAGGAGAAAGTCTTTTACACCTGCTTTGATTACAAGGTCAGTGTCTTGGGAGTCAATTATTTCTGCAATCAATTCTGTAGTTACTTGGTTTCCTGTTTCCTTTGTATATTCTCTGAAAATTTGCCGCATTTCTAACAAAACGGTGAGGGTTTTAGCATCTATTTCCTCGGCGTTTTCACCTCGACCTGCCAAAATTGAGATACTGTTAAATTCATAAGGTTTTAAAGTTTCCAACTGCTCAATAGATTCCAAATTTACCTGGATAATATTCATCTTGATATCTGGGTATTCTTTGGCAATATTGTCAAATTCTGCTTGCACCTCCTTGGTTAAATCTTGTGTTACCAAGTTAACCTGTGAACCTGCCACCAAGTATTTAGCATATTCTTTAATAGTAATTGGGGTTTTATTGTTCCAACCAATAACAAGGTGTTTTTCAGGTTTTCGCTCTAAAGATTTTCTACGGTAAGCATAACCTTTAACTAATGGTTGCACTACAGGTTGGGGAGAAAACCGGATAGTTGAGTCATCTTCTGCCAGAATTATAATTTCATCTGAGTCAGCTAGCTTGTAATTTGTGCTGGCTTTTATTGTCAAGGTGCCATCTGGATGGCGCACACCTATTGGTATGCCAGTTGAGAAATGAAATGGTAATTCGCCGAAAGTTACACTCGACCAGCCTTGTTCGGGGCGATAGAAATAGAATTCGTTTCCTTCAAAACCCACTAAGTTTAAATATACTGCTGCTAGCCCTACACTCCGCGATGTTTGAACTAAAATTCGAGCTAAAATATCCGCCTCATTCAGAGTAATTATGGCTCCAGGAGCAATGTTTTCAGCGAGGCGACGATATTGTTCTAAGTGTAATTCTACGACAATTACTGGCAAGGAGTCTTCCTGATTAGCTGCGAGCACTGCCAAAATAGCTTTGACTACCCGTGAATCAGATAAAGTTTTAAACTCTTCGGAATCTGAGGCTTTGGCATCATTCAAAATAATCACTGATTTAGCAACTTTGATTCCCACCTTATCTAGATCGCTTAAATTTGTGATTGAGCCATTGCGAGTCACCAATCGTGTCTTTTGGGTTTTGCCTACATTATCCCGGAGAAAATCATCCATTTCCTCCTTTTGTTTTTGAGATAAAAAAACAATTACTGCGTCATCTTCCGATTCATTAGCAACTACTAACTCTTGAATAATGTCTACAATTCTATCTGTAAATCCCAAAATTAAAGTATGGTTTTCTTCTACTACTATACTTTTTCCTTTACGCAGGGACTGAAGTTTTGATTCAAATTCTTGAGTGATGAAAGCAACTAGACTAGAGAATAGTACCAAGCCGATAAAAATTGTGAATACACCCACAACCTTAGTTGCAAAATTGGCATTATCTCCTGTGTCTCTTAGACCTATTAGCTGAACAAATACGTCCCAAGGAAAATCGGAGGTACCTTCTATACCTTGATTGGGAAACCACCATTCTGCCAGGTAACGTGCCATTGTCATCAAAACAAAAGCACCAAAAAATGCTAACAGTAATGCCAGAAAGACTGAAAACCCTCCCTTCGACATAAAGTTGTCGAACTTATACTCTAGGCGCTTTTGCCGAGAAACTTGATTTTGAGAGATTTTTTTCATTGTGCTTGTCAAATTTATCACTTATCCTTTGTTGATTTATCAGCTTATGTTTTGAGTTTATGTTCGTCGAATTTTACCATACTTATAAAAATTAAGTAATTAAGATATGGCTGAGTCTGGGAACGAGAAACGAGAAAATGCAAGCAGTCAGGCGTCTGATATCACATCCGGTTAATCAGCCACACCATGAAGTGGGCAGGGGATATGGGGCATGGGGCCTGAGGTATCAGGGAAGTGAGTGCAATTAGCCGGATTTGATATGACCCCTGATTCGCTAACATCATCTTACAAGGGAAGGGGAGTGTTGAGAATGCGGCCAAAGGTCAATTTAAATTCATATTTTGCACGAATCTCAAGAACAGGCTTTCGGGCCTGTTCCACAAAAGATGAATTTTCTTGTGGGGAGTAGGGTTTGGGCTTTTCTAGCCCGCCCTTGAAAGGCTGATTGACAAGGGAGTATGTCACTTTTGTAGTGAGTAATTATACTCAGGCAGCTTGTCTCTGATTTCCAATTAACCCGTTCAAG
>NZ_JAUBSF010000194.1:0-2508 GCF_036704615.1 Microcoleus sp. K4-B3 | reverse complement strand
CGACTTTTTTTGACGCTTTTATTGATTTTAACTATTTTACGCTTATTCGGATATTTACAAAACCGGGATGCTCCCGACATTTCCCTCCTTGATTTTGGGCAATTTGGTAATACTTCGACCCTTTTTCCCAGATGGTTTTTCCAGATTTTGTGGCTCTTTTAGCCCAGTATTTTGTTAGGTTGGGGTCGTCTGGGGATGCTGTTCCTTTTACCTTTATGTGGCGTTCGATGGGTATTTTAGCTATGTTAAATAGGCTAATTTCCTTGTTGTTACCTTTTCTGTCCTTGACATTGCAGGTAAACTCCCACCCTTTGCCTCTAATTTTAAAGTATCGGTTGGCAATCCACCGTTTGCTCTTGTTTGGGTGTCGCCGTTTTGCCCATCGCCAAAGTGAATACCATACCTCAGAACTGATGTAGCTAAACACTTCTTTGCTGACGGCATGGCGATAGTAGTTTCCAAAGCCTCGAAGTTTGGGGTTTAATTGTTCAATGACAATTTTCTGTTCTACCGTTTTATTTCTTTTGAGCCATTCCCTGATTTCCTTAAGGAATTTCAGGACTTTCTCTTTTTGCGGTTTGATCAGTAGTTTGCCCTTGTATTGTCTGAGATTGAACCCAAGAAAATTAAATCCTTCGCTGATGTGCACGATTCGGGTTTTCTCCCTATTTAGTTGTAACCCTTTGTTGGATAGCCATTGTTCGATTTCAGGTCGGATTTTCTCTATGTCTTCTTGACAGGTAGTGGTGACGATGAAGTCGTCTGCGTATCGGACGAAACCATATCTATCGGATTTGTATGAGCCTTTGACCTTCTTGAATTGGCTTAAGAAGTTTTCCAGACCCTGTAAGCCGATATTTGCCAGTAGGGGGCTGATAATGCCTCCTTGTGGCGTTCCGCTTTGTGTTTCATGAAGTTTTCCCTTGTCTATGTATCCTGCTTTTAACCATTGCTTGATTAGGCTGCGGGCGGGGAAATTCTCTATGGAATGTAGGATGGTTTCATGAGTGATATTGTCGAAGAATCCTGATAGGTCGGCATCCAGAACCCATGTGTCTCTATTACCTTGTAGGCGTAGAAAACACTGCTCAATGGCATCGTGGCAACTTCTTCCGACTCTGAATCCATAACTGTTTGCCTCGAAAAGAGCTTCCCAGATTGGTTCTAGAGCGTTCTTAACTATGGCTTGTGCTACTCTATCCTTGATGGTGGGGATGCCTAATGGTCTTTGCTTCCCATTGGCTTTTGGTATATATACTCTTTTGGTGGGTTTAACCTTCCATAGTGTGTACTGCCCCATTTCTCGGATGAGTTTTACCCGTTGTTCAGGTGTTAATGCTACCTCCTTGTCCACACCTGCTGTTCGTTTTCCTTGATTCAGTTGGGTAACTTTACGCACTGACAAAATTAGATTGTCGAAGCTTCTTAACATCAGTTTTGTGAGGCTTCTGACCTGATTCCACTGACCGTTCTGTGTGGCACGATAAATCCGTTTCCTCAGATTCTTAACATTCTTGATGATTGATTTCCAGTCAATCTGTGACCAGTCGTTAAATTGTCCAGAGCCTCCGATAACCATAGTGATTTCCATCTTTCAATCTCCGTTTTAGTTTCTTTGAATCCTGTTTATCGTTTAAGACCTGTCAGAAGTGGGCTACCATTTTCAGGCGGTGTGATGTTGGGATATTCCTCAACCCTTATCCTCTGCATTACACAGGGCGTTCGCTTTCTCTGACTTCCTTTACCCCCTAGACAATTCGGCTGTGATTACTCTTGGCTTACTCTCTTGTTTCGACCTTAAGAGAGAGTCTATTGGGCTTACCGTGTTTCGCTTTTGATGACCTGCGAAAAAGGTTAGGGTTCGACTCATACTCCGATAGCTTTTTGAACTTCTTTATTAGACAGCGAAACTTCTAATAATCAGCTATTTACCTTTTGGTTAAGGTGTTCCAGCCTGATTTCACCTTTTCGGATATCACGGAGCTAGATTAGTCGTTTACTTATCGTTAACCCTTCCTTTTCTTCCTCTTGCATACACTACCGATTTAGGCTATCAGCTTAGATGCTTGTGTGGTCTGCACTCCAACGATTTTATTGCTTACTTTCGTTGTGACCGGACTCGGATTGAGTCTTTTACACGAGGACTGAGGAGAAGTACCTCAAAGAGAGACGGCTCTCTACTCATCAAATGCGACTTTGCACGTCGCGCTTCCCCGCATCCGGCTCCCGATGTTCTTGGCTTGCGCCTTTGCTCATGTGGAGATAATCGTGGCAACTTTCGTGAACCGCTAAGAGGTTGTTAATTTTCGAGTTACTATGGTTTTCATCTACATGGTGCAGATTCACCTTTTCATCGCCTAGCATTTTTAAACCACATTTCCCACATTTATGGTTTTGCCGTTTTAAAGCTTTAGAGGTGTCGCCGTTATAGAGCAGGGTAAGCTCATCTAATTTGGTATAAATTGTACTTGACAAAAAGGGCAATATATACGATTTGGCATTAGTGAT
>NZ_JAUBSF010000089.1:0-27781 GCF_036704615.1 Microcoleus sp. K4-B3 | reverse complement strand
TTGACTAAATGGTTCGTTGAAATCTTTTGTCGAAGTGAGTGAAATTTTGGATCATTTTTTCGTTGGAACACTCTAAGAGCGGGAATGTCCCTTTCTTCTGGTTTGCAACCTTGCCAGATATTTTTCCTAAAAATGCAGCGGTTGTAGATTTTGCAGGAGATTTACATTTCTGGATTGCTTATACTTTCCTGGCCTTTATTGTACTGCACGCGATCGACCAACGAAAATATGTGCGATCGCTTTGGAGACGAGCAACCCAAGCCCTAAAAAAATCATCGCTCAGTTAACCTTAATCCGTCCTGGAATCTATAACGTATTTATGTCATTTCTCACTCTTGAGCGTTAGCTTTCGCCATCAGACGGAAAGCAATCGCAGCCTCTGTTTTTCATGGGTTCTGCGTCTAGAACTGTTAGATTGAGTTGATAACCTGTACCGCATTTAAATTGTATATTTTAATGCTGTATCAAAATTCATCCAATCCTCTCCCCCGCATCCACTCAACGCGCCACTTCCCGCATATACTCCCCCCACAACTGAGCGGCATTTGCACTACCTCCCCCAGTCGGAGAATTATCATCATTTCCCAACCAAACTCCTGTCACGAGTTGCTGACTCGGAATATAACCGACAAACCACAAATCTCTATTATCATTAGTCGTGCCTGTTTTTCCAGCTTCTCCCAACCCCAAAGCAGCACTGCTACCCGTACCTCCCCGCACAACACCTTGCAGCATATCTGTCATCGTATCCGCTACCCCTTCAGAAACTAACTGCCGATTGGCAATGCCATCTTTTTGATAGTCATAAATCACCCGACAACTGTTAAAATTATTTCGATCTTTGCAATCGCTGCTGTCAATAATTCGCTTGATTACGTGGGGGCGATTGCCCAAACCCCGGTTCGCCAAAACCCCGAACGCACCAGTTAATTGCAATACGTTAACTTCACTTTCACCTAATACTAAACCTGGGTTAGAACGCAGTTCAGATGTAATCCCCAAACGCCTCGCCATTTGCACTACATTGTCTAAGCCGACATCTTGTGCTACTCTCAAAGCAATTGCATTTTCCGACTGTGCTAAACCCCGATACATATCCGCACTGCCGCTGGTTCTTTCGCAGCCGCTGTAACTTTGTCCCCCCCAGGAAAGCGGCTCGCAAGAATAAGTTTTATCGGCTGAGATTCCATGTTCTAGGGCGGCTGCATAGGTAAAAATCTTAAATGTAGAACCGGGCTGTCTCAAAGCTTGGGTAGCCCGATTGAACTGACTTTTCAAGTAATCTACGCCCCCAACTAAAGCTAAGACTTCTCCGGTTGCAGTATTGAGAGTTACCACGGCTCCTTGAGAAAAACCTGCACTGGCTCCGGCATTTTCTACAGCATTTTTGAGGGAAGCTTCAGCCACTTTTTGCAGGCCGGGATTCAAACCTGTTTCTACAATAAAATTGCCTTCTCTGGCTAACTGCTCCCCCAGCAAAAACTCCAATTCGTCAAATACATAACTGTAGAAATAAGGAGCGATCGTACTTTGCAGAAATTCGCGAGCTTTCGGATTGATCTCAATTCGCGATCGCCTCGCGCGATCGGCTTCTTCCTGAGAAACCGTCCCCAGTGCCCGCATCCGTTCGATTACTCGATCGCGGTACTGCACCGCTAACTGATAATTTTGAATCGGATTAAAACTGTTGGGCGCAGGCAAAATGCCCGCCAAAGTCGCCGCCTCCGACAAAGTTAAATCTTTCGCCGACTTGCCAAAATAAAACCGAGACGCATCTTCAAAACCGTAAAGGTCAATTCCCAAAAACACGCGATTTAAATAAGTCAGCAATAGCTCGTCTTTGCTGTAATAATTCTCCAGTTTAAAAGCCACTACAGCTTCCCGTAACTTGCGTCCCGCCGAATCTTGAGTTCCCACATAATCTCGAAACAAACTCCTCGCCAACTGCTGCGTCAGAGTGCTACCACCTTCACGAATTCCGCCCCCGCGAACATTAGTTAAAAGTGCTCGCAAAACGCCCAGCGGATCTACCCCCAAATGCCAATTGTAGCGGCTGTCTTCCGAAGCAAGTACCGCCTTGGATAAATAAGGCGAAAAATCCTGCAATTTTTTTAATTCTAAGTGAGCGTTATTCTGAGGAGGACGCAGCGGAGTTTGCCCGTCGCGGGCGTAAACAATCACGGGGCCATTGATACTTCTCGGTAGAGGCCGCACGTGAAACTTGGTCGATTCCATACCTACCAACACCGCAATCAAGGCGGTAATTCCGCTAACGCCGTAAAAGCTGTAACGCACAAGTTCCAAATACCAAGGCGGCGGATCTACGTACTGAACTCTGACAGCGGCGGCTAGTTCCGGCGGGCCTAAAGTGAACACGTCTCCGTGACGCAGCGACATACTTTTAATTCGCCTTTTGCCGCTGTAAATGCCGTTGGTGGAGTCTTCATCTTTGATGACAAAAGGAGTCCGCCGCCGAGTATCCCGCGACAGGGATAAGTGGACGTGACTGACAACGGGATTGCGAACTACAATATCTGAAGATTTGGACGATCGACCTAACAAATATCGATCGCCCAACAGCGGATAAACCTCAGCTTTAGCTGCACCCGCATCCTGTACCCACAGTTCGGGTACTTTGGCGTTCGGTTTCAGCGCTAGCTGGTTAAAATTAACCTTGGCAATAGTCTGGACTGCTTGGGTAATCGCACCCAAGACGGTTTGAGGTTTGCGGGGCGGCTGCGGTGGGGTCATATTTCGCTGTGCACTACGATCGAGCGATCGGCTCTTGCACCATTCTACTCGCAACTTTTGGCTAATTTCAGGATCTGTCCACACTCTTGAGGCGATAGTCGGCTAGTGGCGATCGATTTTGGGGTTATTGGTGAACCTGCCCGGAATCCGTTAATTGAGCGAATCTTCACCCAACCACAAAAAATCTCGCTCTTACCAGAGAATTAAATTATCATAAACTTGCCGAAAAATTAACACTTTCGATAACATTTATCCCAGATTTACCAATAAACTTCGCATAATTAAAACCCCCCTTTTTCAAGGGGGGTTAAAGGCCGAAAATCAGCTTAGTTCTCCTTACAGCGAAGAACCCAAACCGGCATAAGCACCGTAGAAGAAAAGAGCCAAAATGCTCAGAACACCGAGACCCGCGACAGTAGCTACCAGCCACAAAGGAATTCTGCCACTTTCACTAAACATAGCCATCACCTCACTCATTCACAGCTAAACAAATTAGATCGAACTATCGAAATCCAACTCTGACACCAGTTAATTAAAGAAATAACTGGAAAACAAAATACCCAGAGTAAAAATCAGCAACAAACCCAAATAAAGAGAAGTCCGGTTTAACTCAACAGGCTGCTCGTTGGGATTAGGAACGCGCTCAGGCATTGTAAACTCCTATCGTTGAATAAATTGCATTGCTGCGATCGCGCCCAAAAAGAAAATTGTTGGGACACCTAAAGTATGAACGGCCAACCACCGCACCGTAAAAATCGGATACGAAATTGGCTCATTGTTGGGGGTTCTGCTCGTCATTTTTCCAAATCCTTGTTAAATTACTTGGCAATGAACTGATCTACTTGTTTTTTAGCTTCAAAGCGATCCGAGATAATCGGCACTTCTTCCCGCTGCGGTGTGAAATACTGGTTAGGGCGAGGAGTTCCGAAAGCATCGTAAGCCAAACCCGTTTGCACAAACAGCCATCCAGCAATAAACAAAGCCGGAATGGTGATGCTGTGAATTACCCAATAACGGATACTTGTAATAATGTCCCCAAACGGACGTTCTCCAGTTGTACCAGCCATTTAGAATCCTCCTTTCAACAACAAATTGACAGACAATCTCTATTACTATTCTACTATCAAGCAGCTTGCGCTGAACCTTGATATTTAAGTAGAGTACCGCTCGCGCCGATCACAAATCCGCGATCGGGGCCCATAAAGACAATCCTGTAAAAATTAGCGGGAACATCTTCAACTTCGCGGTCTTTTTGCCAAGTTTTCCCGCCGTCCAAACTGCACAGCAAATTGCCGCCGCCGCCGGCTACCCAAACTTCATTATCAGTCCGGTAAGCCATGTCCAGCAAACCCCAACTCGCCTTGCGATCGGGAAAAAACGGTTTTCCCCAACCTTCAGCACTTTCCGGGTCGCTAAACTGAATCTGACCGCCGCGGGCGAGCATCCACAAACGCCCGTCCTTGGTAAAGCCCATATTTTGCAGGCGGCGAGAACTGTTGCGGTTGTGAGGTTCCCAAGCTTCTTGTCCGGGTTTCCACACCGAGTAGAAATTGCCCTTCGAGGAAACCGCAACATACTGCCCGTCTTCAGAACGGTTGATATTGCGAACTACCCCAAAAGAATCCTGCACGACAGCTTTCCAATTTTTGCCGCCGTCAGAAGTCCGGTAAATCGCCCCGACATCGGTGGTCATCTCGGCGGAATTCGGGCCCAAAGCCGCGATCGTACTCGGAGAACCCGGCAACTGACTGCTCAAAGCAATCCGCGTCCAAGACTTCCCCTCATCGTTCGTGTGGAGCAAAACAGAAGGCTGGCCGACAATCCAGCCTTCTGAACCCGAAAAACTCACCGACGCAAAACGCGACCTCGGATCGTCGATATCCAGTGCTATAGACTTCCAGCTAGTGCCACCGTCCGAGGTTTCGAGCAGAGTTGCCTCCGAACCCACAACCCAGCCGTGCTGAGGATTGCCCGTAAAGGCAATATCCTGCAAATTAGCTTTCGTCGGCAAAGAAATCACTTGCCAGGGGTTGTAACTCACAGAACCGATGGTGCTGCAACTCGTACAGATGAGCGCAGCGGCCAATAACATTACAATTCGTTGCCAAAATCTCACAATCGTCTTACTGCAAACCATACATACTAAGTAACAACAAGAAACCAACGACCAAGCCGCCAAAAATCAGCAAACTTTTCTGACCTTCGGTCATGCCGTTGACACCGACACCGTAGCGCTGATTTGCCTTAAATCCCGATACCCCTTCCATCTGACCGAGATTTTGAAACGCCGACTTGCGCGCTGCGCAAACGGGACAGACCCAAGTTTGGGGCAAATCTTCAAAAGCCGTGCCCGGGGCAATGTCAATTTTAGGATCGCCCTTTTTCGGATCGTAGACGTAGCCGCAGGCGCGGCACTCGTGCCGATCGAGGGTTTTGGTTTCAGTAGCTCGATCGCTCATAAAATCTCTAGGAGTGTGGAAACCGCGTACCTTGATAGTCACGTATGAAACAGGACGCTGAATAAATTCAGAGCCCCCGAAAGGGGTTGGATAAGTAGAGGAGTAGTGCTTATCCATTTCCCTGTATGCCGGGAAGCGCCTTGCTACTCCAGTAATGTTAGCTTCGCCAATGTTATCGGTCGGTACTTTCCCAGAGACACTTCCTTAACCCATTACAGATGTTTAATCCCTAGGTTACAGAGCAAGGAACTAGCTACGCATTCCTTGGTGTGAACTTGAACTCTTGCCGATAACGTAGCCCCGAAAGGGGACTGAGGCTGGTCAACTTGGGGCTTCAGTTTTTAGGCTAGAAGCCCGCGACTTGCCGTCGGGGGTCGTTGACAGCTCCAAAAGAGTAGGTAAGCTAATCTTAAAATATACATTAAAAATTATTGCAGAACATGGACGATTAATCTCAACCAACTCGTAATTTTAGCTACCCAAAATCTATATAATGTAACAGACAAGTTACAGAACCCTTTCACCGAGGCAGTAATTATTCACCGTGTTTGCACTCAGCGGCTACGAGTATTTCTTAGGCTTCCTGTTAATTTCCAGCCTAGTCCCTATCCTCGCCCTCACGGCGTCTAAGGTACTGCGGCCCAAAAGTCGTCCCTACGACCGACGCACTACCTACGAATCTGGCGTCGAGCCGATCGGCGGAGCCTGGATTCAGTTCAACATCCGATATTATATGTTCGCCCTAGTCTTCGTCATCTTCGACGTAGAGACCGTCTTCCTCTATCCTTGGGCGGTTGCTTTCAACCAGCTAGGACTTTTGGCTTTCATTGAAGCCTTGTTTTTTATCACGATCCTCGTTATTGCTCTTGTCTATGCATGGCGCAAAGGAGCCTTGGAATGGTCTTAAGTTCTGACAAATCACAAAAACCTCTAATTGTCAATCCCGCTATTCGCCCTGAAGTCACATCCGAATTATCAGAGAATGTCATCCTGACAACAGTGGATGACCTCTACAATTGGGCGAGACTTTCGAGCCTGTGGCCGCTGCTTTACGGTACTGCTTGCTGCTTCATCGAATTTGCAGCTTTGATCGGTTCGCGCTTTGACTTCGACAGATTCGGCTTAGTACCGCGATCGAGTCCCCGACAAGCCGACCTGATCATCACCGCCGGTACAATTACCATGAAGTACGCCCCCATCTTGGTGCGGCTGTACGAACAAATGCCCGAACCCAAATACGTGATCGCGATGGGCGCCTGCACGATCACCGGCGGAATGTTCAGCGTAGACTCCCCCACAGCAGTCAGAGGCGTTGACAAACTGATTCCCGTAGACGTGTACATACCAGGCTGCCCCCCCCGCCCAGAAGCGATTATTGATGCAATTATCAAACTGCGGAAAAAAATCGCCAACGATTCGATGCAAGAACGCGGCAACTTGCAGCCCACGCACCGCTACTACACCAGACCCCACAAAATGAAAGTAGTAGACGACATTTTGGACGGCAAATACTTGTCAGTTCCGGGTCGGATGGCGCCGCCGAAAGAATTGACCGAAGCAATGGGAATGCCAGTACCGCCGGCCCTGCTTGCAGGACAAAAACAGGAGGTAAACCGTGGCTGAGACAGAATCTGCAATTGTTGAAGCCGGGAAGGTTTCCCAGTGGTTGACTCAAAATGGCTTTGAACACGAAGCTTTAGCGGCCGATAATTTGGGCGTGGAGATATTAAAGGTCGATCGAGACTTCTTAATTCCGATGTCAACAGCACTGTATGCCTACGGGTTTAATTATATGCAGTGCCAGTGCGCCTACGACCAAGGCCCTGGACAAGATTTAGTCAGCGTTTACCACTTGGCTAAGCTGACAGATAATGCTTCTAAGCCTGAAGAAGTCCGCGTCAAAGTATTCATTCCCCGCGAAGATCCGAGAGTACCATCAGTCTACTGGATTTGGAAAGCAGCCGACTTTCAAGAGCGGGAATCCTACGATATGTACGGCATAGTCTACGAAGGACATCCGAATCTGAAACGGATTTTGATGAACGAAGATTGGGTAGGCTGGCCGCTGCGGAAAGATTACATTTCCCCTGATTTCTACGAATTGCAAGACGCTTATTAACAGAGTTTTGCGAGGGCGGGTTTAGAGCATAAAATTTGACTTTTGGAGTTAAGTTTTATGCGAAACTCGCCCTCTGTTTTTTTAATTAACTGGTTCCTAGGCTCTGCCTGGGAACCGATCTCTAGAGGCTCTGCCTCGTTTTAGGAGTAAAATATTGAATAATAACTTCTTTTTACATACTACATCACCAATTTCGAGATAAACTAAGGGCTGCTTATTCCTATCAGCTTTTCTATGCTCATTCCAAATGCAAAGAATGCAGTTGTTGATATTCGTAAACTTCGTGACTACTGCCTCAATCCAGAACACGACGATGGCAAACACAAAGCGCGACTTTTTTCGTCAATTCTTGGGATGACGGCTGACAATGCTGAGGAATTGCGCCAAATTTTGCTTGAAATCATTCAAACTGACGAAGCTCAGTTAGGGAGGCGGGATGGGTTCGGGCAACGCTACATTTTAGATTTCACGATTGAATGGCAAAATAGAAGTGCAACCCTTCGGAGTGGCTGGATTATTGAGCATGATTCCGAGATTCCGAGATTAACAACCTGCTATCCTCTGTAGTGCGTGGAGGTAATAAGAGTGACAAAGAATACGATTAAATTACTAGATGTCGTTGCCTTGACAGTTGACATTCCTGAATACAATCTGTGGCGCGGGCAAGTTGGGACAGTTGTTGAACTGTTGGCTGATGGTGCAGCGTTTGAGGTGGAATTTAGCGATCGCAACGGACGCACTTATGAATCTGTCGGGCTGCATCCAGAGCAAATCATGGTGTTGTATTTTGAGCCAGCATCACCTGATATCAAACCCGAAATGGTTACAGCATAAGCGGCACAATAACTTGCGGAATTTATAAAAAATTGAATTTCAGGTTGAGAAGTGAAATAGCTAATAAACCTGCGATCTTTAATGATACCGTTTAATGGGTCAGCAAATTAAATAATCTGGTGGTTCATCAAAATGACGACTCTGACCGCAGAAATCCTTTGTTCTGAGGCGGCAATATTTTCAGCAGCCGAGTCTCAACACCCAGAACCTCTGCTTTACGGCATCACAGACGGAAAGGCTGTTGGGACATATTTGGAGCAAAAGTTCAGACTCTATCTCAAGCAGCGATATGAATTTATAGATGGTAATTCAGCAAGCGGTATCGATTTCCCAGGAATATTAGTTGACGTGAAGGTAACAAACGTTAGGCAACCGCAGTCGTCATGTCCTTTCAAATCTGCAAGGCAAAAGATTTTTGGGCTGGGATATTCACTGATTATCTTTGTTTACGAAAAGACAGACAACAGTACGATCCGAACTGCAACGCTGAATATTTTGCATACAATTTACGTGAGTGCCGAAAGAACAGCAGATTTTCAAATGACCCGTGGAATTCGGAATATTTTAGACAATGAAGGCAATAAAGATGATTTGCTTGCTTTCATGTTTGACAAAAATTTACCTGTGGACGAAATTGAGGCAGCTAACATTGCCGACGAAATACTGAGAAACCCACCCTTGCAAGGTTTTTTGACCATTTCTAATGCGTTGCAATGGCGACTTCAGTATGGAAGAGTCATTGAGCGTGCCGGACAACAGGAAGGCGTTATAGCAGTTTATCAATCTAACCGATGAGTTCCAACGATCGCAAAACCAAACTAGAATACGGCGATTTTCAGACACCGCTGGCATTAGCAGAGATGGTGTGCCGGAAATTGATAGAACTTGATGTTAACCCCAAAGTCATCATTGAGCCAACTTGCGGGATAGGTAATTTCATTAAAGCTGCTGCAAATTCTTTTCCATCGGCCAGCAAGATTATCGGGGTTGAAATCAATCAAAGTTATTTAAGAGAATTAAGAGCTAAGCATGAATTGTTACAGGATGAAAGATGTGAGGTTCAGCACGGAGATTTTTTTGAGTTTGACTGGACATCCTTAATCAACCACTTTAATCATAGGGTGCTGGTACTGGGCAACTTTCCTTGGGTAACAAACTCACAACAAGGAACTATTGGCAGTGAAAACTTGCCGAAAAAAAGTAATTTTCAAAGCCACATCGGCTTAGATGCACTCACAGGTAAGAGTAACTTCGATATCTCAGAATGGATGCTGATTCAGGCGGTGCAATGGCTGCAAAAGCGGGATGCGGATCTGGCAATGCTTTGCAAGACTTCGACTGCCAGAAAGTTATTGAGTTACATTAATTCAAAAAAACTTAATCTCGCTAGCTGTGCAACTTACACAATAGATGCTAAAAAGTATTTTGATGCAAATGTGGATGCCTGTTTGTTATACTGCAAGTTTGACTCAAGCTCACAAAACTACTTCTGCGATGTATTTAGCAGTTTAGAAAGTTCTGACGGCTATCGAATCGGATATCACAACAATCTCCTGGTTAAAGATATAGATTCTTTCAATAAATTGAGTAATTTATATGCTGTAAATTCAGGAACGAAATGGCGATCTGGCGTCAAGCACGACTGTTCTGGCGTGATGGAGTTTCGGAAAATTGATAATTTGTTTGTCAATGGATTTGGGGAAGCTGTCGATCTTGAGGAAACTTATCTATTTCCGCTATTTAAAGGATCTGATGTTGCTCAAAATCGCATTAATGCTACCGATCGATATATCTTAGTTACTCAAAAATTTATCGGTGAATCAACCGAAAATATTAAAACTATAGCTCCTAAAACCGGACGTTATCTAGAGAGGTGCGGGCAATATCTAGATAATCGCAAAAGCAAAATTTATCAAAATAACCCTCGATTTTCGATTTTTGGAGTAGGCGATTATAGCTTCCAACCTTGGAAAATTGCGATTTGCGGGCTTTATAAAAAATTGGATTTTAGGTTGATAGGTGAAATAGCTAATAAACCTGCGATCTTCGATGATACTGTTTATTTTCTCAGTTTTGATAGCGAGAGAGTTGCACGTAAAAGTTTTGAACTTTTGAATTCACCGACAGCAATTAACTTTTATTCGTCGATCGTATTTTGGGATGAAAAGCGCCCGATTAAATCCAGCATTTTAAATTGTCTGAATCTAGCACTACTGGCAGATTTGGAATTTTTAACCGCAGATGCACGCAGATAAACGCAGATAGATAGAGATATAATTTATATTATCGGTAATTCTGAAAACCTATGACTCAAGCTTTACCTAAGCTCGTAAACTTCGAGGAATTTGTGGAGTGGCTGCCTGAAAATTCGGCGGTACGCTACGAACTGCATAATGGAGATATTGTTGAGATGGCACAACCAGTAGGCGAACATGAGGAAGTTATAAGCTTTCTTGCAGTCGAAATTCCTTTTGAAATCAAACGTCTGGGATTGCCCTACGGTATCCCCCGCCAAGTGATCGTTAGGCCTCCTGAAAAAGATTCTGGTTATTTCCCTGATTTGTTGGTGTTGAATCGTGCTAATCTAGCGAACGAAACATTGTGGCAAAAACAATCTATCCTCAGTTTGGGTACATCGATACCTTTGGTAATTGAGGTTGTGTCAACCAATTGGCGCGATGATTACTATTTGAAATATGCTGATTATGAGGAGATGGGTATCCCTGAATATTGGATTGTAGATTATGCTGCGTTGGGCGGGCGTAATTTTATTGGCAATCCCAAACAACCGACTATTTCTGTCTGTAACTTGGTTGATGGTGAATATCAAATCCTCAAGTTTCGAGAGAACGATCGGATTGTGTCGCAAACTTTTCCCGATTTAAACCTCACAGCAAACCAGATTTTTCAAGCTGGTTTAGTATAAGCTGATAAGTTGTATATTAGAAATTTGCAACCGCAGATGCACGCAGATAAACGCGGATGAGTAGAGTTAGATATCGATCGTTTCAGGGAGATTGTAGGCTGCTATTTTTGACCGAATACGTAAAAAGTGGTGATATCGTTCCAAATTCCTTGTTCGGTTTCCAATCCTTCTAATTCTGCCTCAAATTCTGCCTGGGCTTGTGCTAATTGCTCAGTTGAAAGTGTTGATAACGGCGGCGGATATTGTCCGGGGGCGGGATGGGAATTTCCGGCCCACATTGCTTTTGCTTTTTCCAAACTGATATAGCTGCCGTCTTGCTCAATCTTAATTTCTATTTCCTCAAATCCTGCTTGTTCGAGCAATCTGTGGCACTTTTCAACGGTGCCTGTGGGTTTGCTCATATTGAATGAAATGCCGTATTTTTCGGCTACTTTCTGCGTCACAACTCCGCCCACAAAAGCCGTGTCGGCGAAGGCATGAATGCCGAGGATTCCCCCTGGTTTGAGAAATGTGTGCCAGTGAGTGAGTGCTGCGTGCAGATCCGACATCCAAATGAAGGCTGAAGAGCAAAAAATGCGATCGCAACTATTACCTAGAAAGTCGAGATTTTCGGCATCCGCCAGCAAAAATTCTGTATTGTTGAGATTTAATTCTAGAGCTTTGTTTCTGGCTACATCGAGCATTCCAGCCGAAATATCTACGCCAATAACCCGACCTTCAGAACCGACAATTTGAGCGGCTGCGATCGCCACATGACCCGTTCCCGTTGCTATGTCTAAAACCTGCTGACCGGAACTAACTTGCCCGTATTCAACGAGACGCTGAGCAATCTGCAAATGCCAATCGCTATTGTCATAGGTTTGACTTCTGCGGGTGTACAAATCTGCGATTTCTTGCTTGTATTTGTCTAACTTAGGTTGGTTGTTCATCAATGTTTTCTCAGTAGAAATTCACAGGCGAGACGCCTGTACCACCTCTAGGGTGCTTATGGCGCACAGAGAGGCTGTTCAATCATTCCGCAAGGCTGCGATCGGATCTAAGCGAGCCGCATTCCGAGCCGGCAATACTCCAGCTAACAACCCGACGGTAAAAGATAGCCCAAAACCTGCTGTAATCGACCATACAGAAACCACAAACGGAAACTTAAATGCTGTCGAGGCCCCAAAGGCGATCGCAACTCCCAACCCAATACCCGCCGTTCCCCCCACCGTGGAAACTAAAATAGATTCCGCCATGAATTGAATGAGAATTGCTGCATTAGTAGCGCCTACCGCTTTGCGAATCCCGATTTCCTTAGTGCGTTCCACAACAGACACCAACATAATATTAGCAATACCGATGCCGCCAACCACCAAAGAAATTCCGGCGATCGCTCCCACCATCACCGTAAATAAACCTATCACATTGCTGAAAGTATTAACTATCTCAGCTTGATTGACAACTCGAAAATCATCCGGTTGTGGCGGATAAATATTGTGGCGCAAGCGCATGATATTTTCTACTTGAAATTGAGCATCCGCTAAATCCGCTTCGCCCGCAGTTTCCAACCAAAAACCAGAGATTGCAATCCCCGCTAAAGAATTTCTTCCCACAATCCGCGAAGACATATTTTTGAGGGGAATATACACTCGATCGTCCTGATCGGTTCCCCCTACAGACCCCTTGCTTTCCATCACTCCAATGACCTTGTAGCGGTTGCCCTGAATGCGAATATCGGAGGATAGCGCATTAGCTCCGGCTCCAAAAAGTTCGTCCCGCACCTTAGAACCGAGGACAACTACTGGCTCAGCAGCATTCAATTCATCCTCGTTAAAAAACCGTCCTTGTTGAGGTTGAATGTTCTTCACGTCGGGATAATTTAAATCCGTTCCCAAAATAGCAGTAAATGAATTTTGTCCGCCATAAACGACTTGCACTTGGCGCTGCAAATAAGCCGAAATCGCCTTAACTGCAGGAGCTTGTTTGCCGATCGCCTTAGCGTCATCCCAAGTAAGGGTAGTAGCAGAACCGCTTCCCTGACTGACACCGCCGGATCGCGCAGCGCCGGATAATACCAACAGCACATTTGTACCCAAAGCCTTTAACTGTTCTTCAGTTGATTTTTGTACTCCCTGTCCCACCGAAGTAATGGCAATTACCGAAGATATCCCAATAATTACGCCCAGCATAGTTAAACTGGTACGCAATTTGTTATTCCACAGCGCCTCTGTCGCCATGAAAGCGATTTGAACGTTAGAGATTTTCTTAATAACTGGGCGAGTCTGTAATTTCATGTTATTGGTTATTGGGCATTGGGCATTGGGCATTGGGCATTGGGCATCGGGCAATTAAAACTTTCTTTCTTCTTCCTTCAATATCTGATCTCGTTTACGGTTGTTTCTGAATGATTAAACCGCAGAGGGCGCAGAGGGCGCAGAGTCCGAGAACAGAGAGAGCCATAATTCTGATACCAATGGATTTGATATGACTCACACTCAATAATTAATCCGTGTATCCGTGTCAAAATCCGTGTAGTGCTTTTCTTCTTCCTTCCCACTAACGCAAGCGCGTTCCGCCACCCGGTTGCAAACCCGGAATTCCACCCGATGGATTTTGGGATCTAGGTCGCAATCCGGGGGGGAAACTAAGCAGCACTTTTTCATTTCCTTTCAAACCCGATCGCACTTCCGTCTTGTCATCCACCGTCATACCAGTCTTAATCGGCATAAAAGCAGGTTTGCCATCTTCTCCACCGGGAACATAAACCCCCGTTTCCTTTTGTTGGCGGACAATTGCCGCAGTCGGGACTACCAAAACATTTTTGAGTTCACCGGCCTTAAACTCCACATTCACATTCATTCCCGATCGCAGCATTTGTTTATCATCATTAATAATTGCCGCTTTTACCTCAAAACTTGTCACATTTTGCAGGACGATCGACTGAGGCGAAATTTGACTGATTTTACCTGCAAAAGTCTTTCCCGCAAAAGCATCGGCTTGAATAGACGCAGCCTGACCGATCTTAATCTGAGAAATATTAGTTTCTGCGACGTTTGCTACTAATTGATTTTTTGAAGCTAAGGACAAAATCGAAGAAGAAGTCGCCGAAGAAACCGCACTACCTGCCGTCGTGGGAGTCACAAAAGCGCCCGGATCGGCGTACTTGCGGGTGACAGTGCCGGTGAAAGGAGCCCGCAGCACAGTGTCGCCGATCAGCGCTTGAACGCTTTGCAGGCTGCCTCTAGCGGCGAGAACTTGGGCGCGGGCTTGGGCGATGTCTTCGGGGCGGGAACCGGCTTCTAGCAGCGCCAAAGCTTGCTGTTTTTGCTCGACGGCGGCCTGGCCTGCAGCGATTTCTTCGGGGCGTGCGCCCGATCGCGCCAGGGCCAAAGCTTGCCGTTTTTGCTCCACAGCAGCCCGCCCGGCAGCGATTTCTTCGGGGCGTGCGCCCGATCGCGCCAGGGTCAAAGCTTGCCGTTTTTGCTCGACAGCAGCCCGCGCAGAAGCGATTTCTTCGGGGCGAGTACCCGCTTGCAGCAAAGCTACAGCTTGTTCGGCTTGCCTGACTTGCGTTTGAGCTCGATCGCGCGCGGTGCGGGAGTTGTTCGCAACTTGCAAAGCAATGGCTCCGGCATTATAGAGTTCCTGATTTCTCTGAAAGTCTTCCTCTGCTTGGTTTTTGGCGTATTCGGCATCTCGGAGTTTGGCGATCGCTTGGGCGATGTCTTCAGGCCGATTGCCCTTGAGCAATTTTTGTAAATTAGCCTCTTGTTCAGCTAGTTGTGCCTCAGCTACGGCAATATCCTGGCTTCGATTGCCGTTGAGCAATTTTTGTAAATTAGCCTCTTGTTCAGCTAGTTGTGCCTCAGCTACGGCAATGTCTTGGGTTCGATTGCCGTTGAGCAATTTTTCCAGACTTGCCTGTTGTTCTGCTAACACCGCCTTAGCCACAGCAATGTCCTGGGTTCGAGTGCCGTTGACCAATTTTTCCAGGTTTGCTTCGGCGGCTGCGAGTTGTCCGCGAGTTTGGGTAAGTTGCCCTTGGAGGTTGGAGTCGTCCATGTAGGCGAGAATCTGCCCTTTTTCAACCTTATCTCCTTCCTTGACAAGCAAACTTTTGAGCATTCCTGAAGTTTTGGGGCTGACGTTAACGGAACGTTCGGGCACAATTGTGCCGTTTGCCGAAATTGTAATCGGCAGGTTCACCTTTTCGACAGCAACGGTTTTTTCCTTGCGTCTGGTTTCGCGACTGGATTTGACTGTGAGTTGGCTGTAAGCTGTGTAGCCTACTCCTGCAAGCAGGGAAGCGGCGAGGAGTCCGCTAACCCACGGAGTCAGCTCTTTTTTAATCTGAAAATGCTTTACTAAGTACATATAAATTAGACTAATCGGGCGTCTGTTGAATTTAGACCGATCGGGAACACAAAAGGTTCAATTGAAGTCTGACTAGGTTTTTTCCCGTGTTTAATGCTTGCGGGCGATCGAGTTTAGATCCCAACATCGATCTCCAGTGCAGCATAAAACCTGTTGGGCCAAATGCGTGATAATGAATGAAGATAGTTTAATCTGGCATATCTAATCCTTCATGCAATTTGAGTGGGACGAAGCGAAAAACCTTGAAAACATCCGTAAACATCAAATTGATTTTGCCGATGTTCCCGCGATGTTTGATGGTGAAATGCTGATTGAGCTCTTCCGATCGTTTTGATTATGGCGAAGATTGCTGGTTTGGAATCGTTTTCTCGGTTCTGGAATAGCGGTAGTAGTCTGGACAGAACGTCAAAACAATGTAATCCGAATCATTTCAGCGCGAAGAGCTAACCGTCATGAGCAGAAACGATTTGAACAGTACCTCTGGTACTAACTGGGCAGCCTTAGAGTCAAGGTCAGAAGAGAATATCGACTACTCAGATATTCCACCGCTGACCGATGAATTTTTTGAACGATCGACTTTACGTATTCCAGCAGATCGAGCCCACAACTTAGTTCAGCTCGATCCAGATGTGAAGCAGTGGTTTGAGGCTCAAGGAGAACAGTATAAAACTCTAATTAATAACGTTTTACGCCAATATATAGAGAGCAAAAAAACTCAGCACTCAGCATAGCCGTGCGTTTTAACGGACGGACTCAATACTCTGGTGATGACTCAAAGCTTTGTACCGCCGTTGAAGGCATCGGTAGTAGATACCATAATGGCTTGATTCCCTTCTAGCGGCGATAATAGCGGTAGTAGTCTGGACACAACCTCAAAAAAATGTAATCCGAATCATTATCATTGCAGCCCACATTCGGCACCCGCTTAGTGTCACACCACGAATTTTCTGCTTTTGAGCATTTTGGACTGGCGATCGCGAAGCATAAATAATTGTTAAGCGATCGGGTATAACAAATCATTGGAGGGGACAAACAGCTATGATCTTAGTCAAGCTGAAGTTATCGCCGAGCGCCAAGTATAAATAATTGTTAAGCGCTCATCGATGCCTAACGAATCCTTGGATATGACAAAATCGCAATATTTTAGGTTTGAGTCAGAGGCGATCGTTTTCCGCTCAATTTAGCCGTTAGGTGGCAGCTATTTCGAGATAGAGATGTTCCCTTACAGTAATTGGTTAGTGATATATGGCTGAAATTGATAGAAATAAATTAATTGAACCAATTTCTAATTGGTTTGAAAACCAGCTTAAACCCATCGTGAAGTTCTTGATATATTTAAGAGTGCCTCTGACAGTTGCAATCGCAGCTTGGTATTTTTTTACCCAGATCGATCAAACCATTGAGGTCTATCTCGCCATTGCTTTAGATAGTAATGTACCTGAGGCAGTTGTTTCTACAGTATTTGTTGTTTTGCTTTCACTTGTTGTCTGGTTCGCGGCACGTTTACTTGAGAAACGCTATAAAGATTATCATTATCTTCCTGAATTCTACTACAAGCAAAAATTAGATAGCTTATACAAAAAGGCACCTCGTTTGCTAGGTGCTATACCACTGGGTAGCGTTGCTTATGGCACTTGGGCTAGCCAAAAAATATCGAATGATACTGCCAATAATTTTTTGCTAGTGTGGATGTTTAGCAATATAGTTTTATTAGGAAGTTTATTTTATTTATTAATAAACCGTATAGAAATAAAAGCCTCAAAGTACCTACATTCCTTTCGCTCTAACAAGAAAAAGGAAGGTCTCTTTGGGCAAGTATTTGAAAATATATTTGTTAATATTGCCTGCTTTGTTTTTAGTCTTTTATCTTTGCCTATGATCCTGGCGGCAAAAGATTCACGTGGGTCTTTTGGTGTAATTGCTGTTTTTCTGTTGCTCGTATTTTCTAATGTGGGGCTAGTTGCTTGGCAAATAAAGCCAGAGTCACGATGGACCGTTGTTAGGATTTGTTCAATTTTGCTGCTGGCATCCCTCGCCTTCTTAGGGTTGAAGATGCGTCCGACATTTCTTCCCGATCGGCTGGGTTCAATTAGTGTGCTGGCAATATCGTTGACGATTGTGGTGGTTGTTTTTTCAACAATTTACCACTGGGGGAAACGAACTAAAATACCCGGCATAACGATTTTAATCGGATTAATGTTAGTTTCTAGTGCACTAAATCTTAATGACAATCACCGCTTTCAACAAATCAGCCCACCCGAAAAGTCAGTCCTTCCCCTTCCAACTTTAGAATCTAGTTTTCAGCAATGGTTAGCTAATCGCCCCGATCGCGCTCAATTCTCAGATAAACCCTATCCTGTCTATATCGCTGCGGCTCAAGGTGGGGGTATCTATGCCGCTTATCATGCAGCGACAGCCTTCACAAAGCTAACAGAATATTTTCCGAATTTTCCTCAGCATGTATTTGCAATCAGTGGGGTGTCTGGCGGTAGCTTGGGGGCTTCTGCCTTTTCAAGTTTGGTGAAAGTGGGTGGAATTAGTGGTAAATCCCTTAGCCAAACGGCTAGCAAACTGTTTAGCAGTGACTTGCTGACGCCCCTCCTGACGATGGGGCTATTCCCTGACCTGGTTCAGCGATTTATCTTTTTCCCAATAGACGATTGGGATCGGGCAAGAGGTCTGGAAGTTGCGTTTGAACAAGCTTGGGATAAGCTGTCTCTTCCAAATCCAGATAATCCCTTGCGGCAGTCTTTTTACAAACACTGGCAGCCCCAGGGCAAAGCCCCTGCACTGGTTCTCAACACAACTGTTGTCCAAACTGGCGATCGCCTGGTGATCAGCCCCTTTAAGATTAACTTGCCCAACAAAAAAAATATTGCCATTGATGAACCCGATCTAGATTTGAAACTGAGTACAGCCGCTGGCCTCAGTGCTCGTTTTCCCTACTTCACCCCTGTAGGGTGGTACCAAAGCAGTAAGGACAAAAGTAAATTGCATTTGGCTGATGGCGGTTATTTTGATAATTCTGGTATTCCTACTGCTTTGGACATTGGGCGGAACTTACAGCAACTTCCGGGTTACGGAACAACCTTTGAAATTGTCTACCTATCCTTAATTGATGGGCAATTTAACGAGCCTACAACTCAACTCAAGAGTGAAGGACTGAACGAGCTTTTATCGCCAGTTCGTGCCTTGTTTAGTGCGCGCGAGTCCCGCAGCCGCAGTGCTGTTGAGTTGTCTATGTTCACGCTCAATGATAAGACTAATGATAAGACTACTGATGCTCCACTCAAATATAAATTCAGAACCTTGTTCCTGAACAAGTCAGGTAATGGCGTTAAGTTGCCTCTGGGTTGGCTCATCTCTAAGCGCTCAAGGGAATTTATCGATCTGCAGACACCTGATCCCAATGACCCAGCAACACCCTGTGATAGAGAAAAATTCCTAGAAGGAATTGCAAACGGTCTGGTGGGTATGGATAAGAATCATAACCTTTGTGTGATCGCATCGATTGGCGACGATTTGAGAATGACCCCAAAGCAAGACCCTGTGATACCAAAAAAATCCTAGAAGCCATTGCAAACGTTCAGGTGAGCATGGATGACAATCATAACCTTTGTGCGATCGCATTGATTGGCAACGATTTGAGTTAGATTAAGGTAATATCTAGCGATCTACACCTACTGTCTATTTAGCAAAGGCGGGATCGTGGAATTGTTAAGCTAACGGCGCAACCTAACAATTCGGTTGGAGGGGATTGTTGAAAGTCGCTGGTGGTGCTAGGAGTGCTATTTGCAACCGCTCAACCTGAACGTTCTACCAGCAGCGAAAAGTTCGTTGAGGTGGTCGGTTTCAGTTCTAGATAATGCCAGCAAGAATAGTTGGCTTTGTTGTTAAGTTTGGAAAGGTTAAAAGCGATCGCAAAGCACAAATATTTGTTAAGCGAAAAGTCTTTTTATCTGCGATCGCATCGATCGAACTTGTGAAAAGTTCGATCGCCCATTTCCTACTCAACAAACAGCCGCTACACCCAATTCCTGAATCGCCGCCTCCGGGCCAACCAAAGAAATATACGGTTCTACAAAATATTTCTTAGCAGCATCCCGCGCTTGTGAAGCTGTCACCTGTGCAATTTCTTCTTGAAATTGTTGGTCAAATTTAATTCCCAATCCCAAAATTTCGTACCAGCCTAAAACTTGGGCAATTTGCGAATTAGTTTGTTTTCCTAAAGCATATTGACCGAGCATTTTATTCTTGCAAGCTTGCAATTCTTCTTCGCTTAGTTCGGTGTTGGCGAGTCGATCGACTTCTGCGCGCAATCCTTCAAAAGCAGTCGCCGTATTTTCCGGCGCTGTACCCATGTACACGACAAACTGAGCCGTGTCCAAGCGCGTCGCGTAGACTGCAGAAACGTCGTAAGCCAAGCCCCGCTTTTCCCGCAATTCCACAAACAATCGGCTCGACAAACCGTTACCCAAATAAGTATTCAGCAACTTAATCGCTGCGTAGTCGGGATTTCTGACAGAGGGTGCGAGGTAGCCCAGCATAATCACTGATTGCTGCGTATCTTGCGCCGTAACGACCGATTGAGGGGAGGGGGACAGGGGGGGGACGCTTAAAGTTGGCAGGGGTGTTAAAGGCGCTTTCCAGTCGCCAAAAGTTCGATCGATCAGGGCGATCGCATCTTCGGTCGATATTCTGCCGGCTACAGAAATAACTACATTATCGGGACGGAAATAGGTTTTGTGGAACTGTTCGAGCTCGTTTCTGGTGAGCTTTGACATAGTAGCTTCCGTGCCCAAGGGAGAGAAAGCATAGGGATGTTCCTGGTACATCGAGTGCCGCAATTGCTCGAAGGCGATCGCAAATGGCTGTTCTTGCTGCGATCGAATTGCCGATATGGCAATGCGGCGTTCGAGTTCGACTTCAGCTTCCGGGAAAGTGGGCGATCGGGTCAATTGCGCCGCCAACTCCAAAATCTCCTCAAAATCCGCAGAAACCGTCTTCAAACTCACTAAAAAATAGTCAGTAGTAGAGTCGGCACTCAACCTCGCTCCCACCGATTCTACACGCTCGGCAATTTCCAGCGAAGACAGCCGATCGGTTCCCTTAGTCATTACCGCCGACAGCAAGTGACACAATCCTGCTTGTTCCGGCTGCACGTAGCGACTGCCGGCCCGCAGGAATATCCTAGCTGCAATAATATCTGCTGCTGGATTTTCTGCTGCCAAGACAACAATACCGTTGTCTAAAACCGTGCGCTGGATTTCATTTTTCATTGAATTCTTTGTTAACTGTTGACTGTTGACTGTTCGCTGTTCGCTGTTCGCTATTGGCTGTTGACTGTTCGCTGTTCGCTGTTCGCTATTGGCTGTTGACTGTTCGCTGTTGATTGTTGACCACAGTAACAGATACATTTAACCCGGTACATCTAGGAATCCACCTAAATCTACTTTGTATGACATATGCTTATAACGATCGTGACTTAATGTAACAATCGCTCTTGCTGTTTTAGTTGCAAGTCTTCTCTTACCTTTTTTCAATTAACCGTCAACCGTCAACCGTTATTAGATTGGTTTGAGTACCACGGCTGTATAGCGCCGCGGAGAGAGATATTGTTGAGCTAGGCGCTGGAGGTCTAATGGCCCAAATGCTTTAATCCTGGTGGGATAGCTGAGCGCTAATTCCGCAGTGGCGATCGTATTGTAATATCCGTAAAGACCGGCTAGCTGTCCCGGCGTTTCGATGGAGAAAGCAAAATCGTTGCACAGCAAACGCTTACAGCGAAGTAGTTCTACCTCGGAAACCGGCTCAGACTGCAATTCCCAAAGCCGATCGCAAATCCGAGATTCCACCTGTTCGAGATCCTTCGCGTCCAAGACTGCACTGATAGTAAATAAACTCGATTCCCGTTGCAGCGAGAAAGTGCTGTCTATCGCCTCTACCAATTGTAATTCTTCCCGCAATTCCCTGACTAAACGCGAAGTCCGCCCGTTTGCAAGCAACACCGAAAGCAAATCCAAGCCGCAAGCACTTTGCAAGTGTTCAACTCCCGGGCCCGTCCAGGCCATCATCAGCCGCGCTTGTTCCAATCGGGGGAGACAGAGTTCCTGACGGCGAATTTCTATCAGTGGCGGTTCCGCCTCTGCGGTTAATTTGGGACAATCCCACCGATCGGAAAACTGCTCGAATGCTTTCCCCGTAACATCTCTAGCCTGTTGTTCATCAATTCCCCCGACTATCACCACAGTCATATTTTCCGGCTGATAGTGCGATCGGTGGAAACAGCGCATTTCGTGGGGAGTTCGCGACATCAGCAGTTCTTCCGTGCCGAGTACCGATCGTCTGTAGGGATGTCGCTGGTAAACTGTTTCCATCATGGCTTGGAAACCCAGCCAATCGGGATTGTCTTGAGCTTGGCGGATTTCTTCTAGCACCACATCTCGCTCGCGATCGAATTCCCGATCGGGAATCGAAGCGCGCAGCAGCAATTCTGCCAGGGGCTGCGCTGTTTCTGCTAAATAATCGGCTGCAGCGTTGACGAAAAAATGCGCGTAGTCGTGACTTGTTGCTGCATTGGCGACACCGCCGCGATTTTCTATTACTTGGTCAAATTCTCCCGGGGCGATCGAATCCGTCCCTTTAAATATCATGTGTTCTAGAAAATGAGCCATTCCCGACCAAGAATCCGGCTCCAGCGTAGCGCCAGCCCTTACCCACACGTCTAGGGCGACCACCGGTGTGGCCGAAATCCGCTGGTGAATGACCGTTAACCCGTTGTTGAGCTTCCAGACATTGGCTGGGAACTCTAAAGCAGTGAGCAGTTGAGACAAGCTAGTTATTCTTAAACTTTAGTTAACTTCGGCTGCAACTATGGTAGCGCTTTACAGCTCGGCGATCGGGATTAATTGATACAGAAATCATCACTCAGTCGATTTTAGATTTTAGATTTTAGATTTTAGATTTACTGCACAGATGAATCTGGGGGCTTGAACAAGAGTCTAAAATTTTGAGCCGATTGCGACAGGAGTACGTGGCACCGTATCCGTTTTTGGGCGGAGTCTTCTGCCATTAATCCTTACTCATCATTTATTTTTTGCTTTTTGCTTTTTTTCAAGCAGTCTCAAATACATACCACTTTTTCGTTAAAAAGTCAATAGGTTTCGCGGGATATTAATGAATCAGTCGGGAGAAAGAGGGAGTTATCACAATATTTCAATAAATTAAAAGATGTAAGAACACTAAAGACCTTAAGAGGAGAAACGACAGATGGTAGCTACCTTAGAAGATACCAAGCGCCAAGCGATCGCAACTAAATTAGCAGACATGAAAGCGCTGCAAAACCTGCTGATCGCCAACGAGCAATTGTTCATCAATTCCTGCAACGACTCCGAACTGTGCGATCGCTTCCGCCATATGCTTGAGGACGATCGCAAAAACTTGGGCGTATTAGAGACCGTAATCGTTCAATACGGAATTCAAACCGAACCCAAAGAAACATTCACAAAAATGATCGAAGAAGTTCAGAAACTAATGAAAGGTTCTGAACTAACATTGTTTGAAAAAGTCGCTCAGCACGAACTGCTCAAACACAAACAAACAATGGCCGGTCTGTTAGTACACAAAGCCGCTCAAATAGTCGGCGCAGACATCGAAGCCGCCATTACTCCCCTCAACACAGTTAACTTTGAAAACCGCGCTCACCAAGAGCAACTCAAAGGAGTTATGGAAGTCTTAGGAGTGCGCGAACTAACCGGCAAAGACCCCGACCAAGGTGTTTGGGCCCGCGTGCAAGATGCAATGGCAGCCATGACGGGCATCATCGGCGGTGCAGTTACCCGAACCAAAGATGAGATGAACATCACCGAAATCATCACCATGGATCACCGCAAAGCCGATACCCTATTTATGGAGATCGAAAAAACCGACGATCCGAAAAAATTGCAAGAATTCTTCGGTCAGTTGTACAAAGATTTAAGCGTCCACGCCGAAGCAGAAGAACAAATTGTTTACCCCGCAATTCGCAGCTACTACAGCAACACTCAAGAACTGTACGACGAGCAAGCAGAAATGAAGCAAATGCTTGCCAAAATTAAGGCAATGAGCCCCAGTTCTTCTGATTTCAAAGCCCAAATCAAACTGCTCAAAACAGCGGTTCAGGATCACGTAAAAGAAGAAGAAAACGATATGTTCCCTCAAATTCGCCGCAACTTGAGCGAAGCACAAATGGAACAAATGGCTACTCAATTCAAAGCAGCCAAAAGCACCATCCAGCAAGAAATGGCTAACCTGAGCTAATTCAGCAGTCGGCTAATTTTAACTCTAGCAAAACTAGAGAATAGCTAAACTGCAACCTATCAATCCCGCTACCAACCTGGTAGCGGGATTATTGTTTTTTATAAACATACCAATCTTCCTTCAAATTATACCTAGCCATTATCAAAAATTTTGCAACAGTAACCAGGGGTGATAAAATGTAATCCCATCCAGCGAGAGATTCTATTGTTTCTGTTGGAAATTATTCAATATCAGCGCGAAAATTTTCTTTAAAATTCTCTAAATTTTCCTATGTACCACAACTTAATTGTTGTTTTATATAGGGTCACAGCCTCTCAATCAAATTGAATTCCGGGCTTTATGGTGATTGAAAAATCCGTAAAATGTCCCGAAGGTATTTTCAGGCTACTACGAGCAGTGAAACCTACCATTATCCAATTGAAGAACATTTAAATGCTCCAGGATATTCAGAGGCTAATTGAGTTCAAACTCAAAAAAAATAGACCGTCTAGATGTGAGAATTTGCTCCCAAAATATTTATCCTATTTGTGGGGCAACTGCCCCTAAATAGTAAGCTTGAAAATTAAATTGAACTTTACCTATTGCTTTGACTCCAAAATCTATATTTTTTTATTTTCATCGTTTTTAAGCTAATTTTACTTTCATGTTGACACCAATCCGATCACTCATCCTGTGCTGGGATTGGAGTAGTATACTCTACCGATTCAGATACTTTGAGTAACTTTTTGAGTTTTTTTCAACTCGCTAACTGCCGACTTATCTTTTTGGTTACTCAAACGCCTTGGTACTTTTAATTTTGCCGACCCTCGGTTCCTGAAAATTGTCTGGAGCAGTCAAAATCTACTGCTGCTAATAAAGAATTAGTTGTAACTCGTCTACTGTTAAACCAATTCTTTAGCAGCAGTAGACTTTCCATAACTGTCCTTAATCTCTAGTGGTTGTAGCATAGTTTTTGGGAAATAGTATAAATTTAGGACAATTTTTATTAAAAAATCTTCAAAGTATGATTTAAGAAGCGTTGGTTTCTGGCTAGCCGGAACAGGGAGGCAGGCAGTTAGAAAACAAGCTGAAGCGGGGATAGACTTTGGGAGTTATTCGAGATGTCTAAGACACAATAGCGATACGTCCTTGGAAAGATGCGATCGCACTGCTGCCTTCCTAGGATTATAAAAGTTGGAAGCCCACAGTCCCCACAGGTTGTCTGCTAGAAAGAGAAGCAAGCCCAGACAAACGACTGCGGAGCAGTTAAACAGGAGTTTGGAAGTTATGAACAGTTCCTTGACCCGCCCCTTGGCCGTCGTGACGGGTGCCTCTAACGGCATCGGCTACGAACTCGCCAAACAGTTCGCTCAAAACGGCTTCGATCTTCTAGTCACCTCCACCGGCCCAAGTATCAATGAAGCCGCTCTTGCCTTCGAGAAGCTCGGTGTCCAAGTCGAGACGGTGCAGGCAGACCTCGCTACCTACGACGGTGTTGAAACGCTCTACAACAAGATTAAGGCGACTGGTAGATCGGTGGATGCGATCGCGATTAACGCAGGTGTCGGTGTCGGTGGCGATTTTGCCCGCGAAACTGACCTGAAGGACGAACTCAATCTGATCAACCTAAACGTCGTCTCCTCCGTACATCTGGCCAAACGGGTAGTGAAGGATATGGTCGATCGCCACCAGGGTCGCATCCTCTTCACTTCGTCGATCGCCGCCCTGATGCCGGGGCCGTTCGAGGCAGTATACGCGGCATCCAAAGCGTTTGTCCACTCGTTCTCGGAGGCGCTGCGTAACGAGTTGAAGGATACGGGCGTCACCGTCACCTCGCTGATGCCCGGACCAACCGATACCAACTTCTTCCATCGGGCCGGAATGGATGATACTAAGGCCGGTGCCGATCGGAAAGATGACCCGGCTATGGTTGCCAAGCAAGGTTTCGAGGCGCTGATGGCAGGCAAAGACAGCATTGTTGCAGGATCGCTCAAGACGAAGCTTCAGGGCACCGCGAGCAAGGTCTTGCCTGATACCGCTAATGCCGAACAGCACCGTCAACTTACTGAACCCGGGTCGGCTAATAAGTAATCTGCGCCTACAGATCGATCGAATATGGTCAGTTGACACTCTTTTCAACTAGGCCGGAACTTACACGTTTATGATCGCTCTGAGGAGGCATCGTAACAGAGGATTTATGCAAATTCACCATCTCAATTGTGGCTGTATGTGCCCGATTGGCGGGGCGCTTTTTGATGGCTTCAGTCGCGGGCTGACGGCGAACCTCGTCTGCCATTGTCTGCTCGTTGAAACGAATCAGGGACTTGTTCTAATTGATACCGGTTTCGGACTGCGCGATATCAAGGCGCCTTATTGCCGGCTCAGCGCATTCTTTGTCCACTTTAATAACATCCAGTTCGATCGCAAGTACACGGCCATCGCTCAAATCGAGCAGCTTGGATTTTCTGCAAGCGATGTGCGCCATATTGTGCTGACCCACCTCGATTTCGATCATGCCGGTGGTCTAGAGGATTTTCCTGAAGCAACGGTACACGTTATGCAGTCGGAAATGGATGCTGCGCACGATCGGCACGGTTTCATCACAAAAAGGCGCTATCGTCTAGGGCAGTGGGATGAAGTCAAACACTGGAAATACTATTCGGCGGGGGGCGAACCTTGGTTCGGTTTTGAGGCAGTCCGCGATCTTGACGGGCTACCACCAGAGATTCTGCTCATCCCGCTTACCGGTCACACGCGGGGTCATGCGGGCATCGCGATCGACACCCCGGAGGGTTGGCTCCTACACGCAGGCGATGCCTACTTTTACCGAGACGAGATGGGTTCCTCCAAACGACGCTGCACGCCCGGACTACGCGCGTACCAGTGGATGATGGAGGTAGACCGCAAGGCTAGGTTGCTAAATCAAGACCGGCTGCGCGCATTATCAGTCGATCGGAGTAAGGGCGTGCGCCTCTTCTGTAGCCACGACGCCATTGAGTTGAAAGCGTTCACTGGCAAGTCCAGCAGTTCTCACAACTAGACATTTCATCATTTACAAAACCTCTGCCAGTAACACCGATTCAGGAACCAGAGCTTATCCCTGTTACCGACTTTTCAGACAAATCCTTGCTCTGATTTCCTAGAGACCTTTATGTCTTTTAAATGCTTGGCGTTAGTGCTTTTGTATTCATGAGCTTATATAGCAAGTCCAAATTATTTGTGCAAAAGCATCATATTTTTTAAAGTTAGAAGCAATAAAATTTTTTAAATGCAAAAAATTGAAATAGTTTCTTAACTATGCTGAAAATTTTACAGACAGCATAAAAACCTGTAATAAAGTTTTTACTTTGCAGCCAAATACTTTCTACTGGATTTTATTCAGGGCAATAAGAGCAAAATCAACAACAAGTTATTGACCATTCTGACTGTGATTTACAGTCGTTTTCCCTCATTAATAGCTGCTGCATTGCTTGACCTCTATGGTAGCTCGCACCATCCCCGATTAACAACATTTCTTGATGTGGATTCATTTTCTTTAGTCCTTCAACCAATTTGCCTGTGTTTTCTCCATTTCCCGCTTCATATGGCTTCACAATAAATTATTTACTCACTGACTAAATTTAATGCACCATGCCGGAGTTTGCCTGTCTCGTTGATTGTCCAGCTTGACTACCGTTCTTTCTTGACGATCGCCCCATAAGTAGTTAAAGATATCATCGCCTTGTAAGTGACGCTCATCTCAGGCATACACTACCAGTTCTATTGGTGCTATTTCTGGCTTGTGCTTTGATAATAGCTCAGCAATTATAGCGTTTGTTTTAATAGCTTCTGCCTGTTGCCTTGATTTTTATACGTTAGCTTTCTGACAGCTTAATTAACCAGTTTTCAATATTCGACAGTAACTTTACCGCAATTTGAATATTACATCATAAATTGAGATCGAGTATCTTTCTAGTTCTAATAGATTCCGGTTTTTAGCTTGAGATAAGCTGTTTCGCATTTAAATTGTGATAATAGCATTTCCTTTGTTTTTAAGTTTCCGTCCCCATTTGATAACCAATT
>NZ_JAUBSF010000088.1:0-27795 GCF_036704615.1 Microcoleus sp. K4-B3 | reverse complement strand
TACTCACCCTTGTCTCGGGTGATTCACTTTTACCCCCTCAATCCGACTATGTGCCAGTTTGGGGTGCGGAATGTGGGGTCAAAGGCTATCAACACCGCGTCTTTTTAAAAGAAGATGGGATTGTGGCTTCTATAACTTGGGAAGCACTATACTCTGGTGCACCTGTGAATATGCCGATCGTCATGAAGGGCAGTTCTGGTAATGCTGTTAAAATTGTTCAGAATGTCTTGAAAATCAATGGATACTATTTCGGTGCGATTGACGGATTCTTCGGGACGATGACAGATGTAGCAGTGCGACAATTGCAAATCAGCAAGGCTTTACCGCAAGATGGAATTGTCGGCTATAGAACTTGGCACGCCCTCAGCAAGTTACCGCACTAATCAGGGGTTGGGTTAACTTTAATCATCGCCCAAAATCGGTAGCTCAATTAGGGATTTAGGCTTTGCCTAAGTCCCTCCCTAATTATCGTTAAGGGGAATGCGGGGCTCGTCCAGGGCGATTCCCTGCGGGATAGCTTCGCTTCACGCAAATTCTGTTACCGTTCCCAGCGATGAAAAATATTCTTAACTTTCCGGTGTTTTTTGGTTACTATATGGTAGGAAATTGGTAGTCTCCATCCGGTTCCTTTACCTTCAGTTTTAGTTGTTAATAGTTGCACTCAGAAAATTATTATTCCGATACTTACCTAACAAGATTTACGCATGGGGGGTTTATTCCCGGTTTCTACGAAAAATTCCAGGTTTAGTAACGAGAAATCTAGGAATCAACCGGGTTTTTAAGCCAAGCGCGCGCCAGTCCCGAACTAACCTTTGATGAACTTTTCTAATTTTTGAGCTAGCTTCTCCACAATTCCCTCCGAAGTACCTCCCGCCGATGCTTCTCCTTCAATACGCTTGACCGCATCCTCTGAAAGATTCAGCAACCGCACTAATTTTTGATAAGCGGCGGCTTCTTCAGCGTTAATTTTTGGTTCGTCGGGAGTGCGAGAACTAGATGAAATCACTTCATAGCCGAGTTGCAGGACTAATTCCTTTTCATCTTGAGTTTCTAGTTGACCGATCAACTCGTCAAGGGGGATATTTTGCATGATGTAATCCCGCAGTTCTTGTTGCATTTGTTGTCCGTCGGTATCTGGGGCAAACAAACGGCAAAAGCGATCGAGCATTAAATTAACTTCTTCTGTGGCGAGTTCGCCGTCAGCCCAGGCCATCGAGGCAACAATTCTCAGCAGATTCATCTGGCGGGGCGTAATTGATGGAGGAGGTGGGGTTTGCATAATCAAAATTGGTAATTGGTAATATTAATTCCGGTGCAACCGGAATTATTGTTGACTGTTGACTGTTGACTGTTGACTGTTAACTATCTGTCGAAAAACTGAATGATAGTTGAGTATTGACTGGTGATTCAATTTTACCAGGAGGATGCTAGCGGAATTGGGAATTGGGAATTGAGCTTGATTTCTTCTGGTCTTTTCTTTCCCGTTCACCTTCTGTTAGCACAATTTCGATAGAGGAACTCCCAGCCATCCAGTAAAGTTTTGTTTCTGAATAGCGGTGGGCTGTTCCACCGGCACGATCGAGTAACGGCCAGGTCGCGGCGGGGCGAGAGTAACGCGACAAGTCCGCAGTTCGTCTTGGTGAAAAACCGTCACCTCTATTGTGTCCCCCGGCTGATAATCTTTAAGCCTCTCGCCCGCTTGTTCTACATTTACCCGAAAACCTTCGATCGCCAGCAACTCGTCCCCAGCGTCAATTCCCGCCAATTGTGCCGGAGAGCCTATTTCGACAAATCTAACCATTTCCCGCCCGTTTTCCGATCCCAACGTCCAACCGATGCGAGGCGTTCGGTCAGTTTCATCTACCCAAATTTGCAGCCCGAAAGGTTCCAGATACTTGTTGTAAGGCAACTCTTCTGTGCCGTCTATATAGCGCGCGAAAAAGTCGCTCAAATCGATGCCGGCGACGGACTCGATCGCACTTTGCAACTCTTCGGGAGTAAAGCCTATTTCTGCCGGCAGCGAACGAGAATTTAACTCTCCGTTGGATGTCAGATGCGCCGCATTGGCATCTGTTTCCGACTTCAGGTCAAAATCGCCATTTTGGGCCGAATTAGCATTGCCAAACTGCTGCCACATCAAACGCATCACATCGTCGAGCGATCGCTCGTTGCCGTGTCTGGCTCGAATCAACAAATCGAGCAAAAACGAAACAACTTCCCCTTTCAAATAATAGGAAATCTGCGAATTATCGCTGTTAGCATCCCGGCGATAAAGTTTAATCCAAGCATCCCAGCTCGACTCGCTGACAGGCTGCACGCTCCGCCCCGGAGTAGTCTGCAAGCGAGTGATTTCCTTAGCCAGATTTTGAAAGAAACCCTTCACGCCGTAGAGTCCAGATCGAAAAGGAATTACCAAATCGTAATAACTGGTAGTGCCTTCGGAGAACCACAAAGAAGGAGTATAATTTTCTTGTTCGTAGTCAAATACTTCGAGAGCTTTCGGTCGGATGCGCTTGACATTCCAGAGGTGAAAAAACTCGTGAGCTACCAACTGAATAAAGCGTTCATACTTTTCCTTAGCCCGAAAACCAAAACGCGGATAGTTGAGAGTGCAACTCTCCTTATGTTCCAAACCGCCAAAACCAGAGCCGGACAAATGCAGGAAAAACACATAGCGTTCGTAAGGCAAACCGCCGAACATTTTTGCCTCGACTTCGATAACTTTTTGGATGTCTCGAATCGCCCGCTCTGGTTCTAAATTTCCTTTTCCCCAAACCACTAGCTGGTGGGGTTTTCCCATCACTTCAAAATCGTATACTTCGTGACAGCCAATCTCAAAAGGACTATCGACAAGGGTATCAAAATCCGCAGCAGCGAAAGTAAGATTTTGCCCAGAAACAGGCTGCAAAGTAGTAACGGTGCGCCATTGGGGCTGCGGCGGCACAACTGTCACGGTGTAGCAGTTGCGCTCAAAACCGGGCAAGAAAAAGCACAAAGCCGCCGGATTGAAATAACCGTGAGTCGAGTCTAAATGATTGGTTCGCACTGTCAGTTCGTTGGCAAAAATGCGGTAGAAAACCGTGACATCTGACACCGAATTAGTTTCGATTTCCCAGTGATTTTTGCTTTTCTT
Source organism: Microcoleus sp. K4-B3 (assembly GCF_036704615.1). Lineage (NCBI taxonomy): Bacteria > Bacillati > Cyanobacteriota > Cyanophyceae > Oscillatoriales > Microcoleaceae > Microcoleus > Microcoleus sp. K4-B3. The sequence goes on along the minus strand of NZ_JAUBSF010000088.1, from coordinate 24,662 downwards.
GCGCCAAGGTAAAGCACGCGCGGCGTAGCTATCCCGTAGGGAATCGCTCGCCTGGACTCTAAAATCTTGCAGGTGGCGGGCGTATTCTCGAACCAAGTAAGAACCGGGAGTCCAGACAGGCATTTTTAAATCCAGAACCGGCTCCGACCAACCTTGCACGCGCAAAGTCACTTCAAACAGGTGGGATTTAGGATTGGGCATCGCCACCGAATATTGAATTGTCGGTGCTGTTAGTTGCCCCTCACGGTTGCCTGCAGCAGACGAGGTATCCAAACAAGTAACATCTGTCATTGACTTGCCAAATTAATCAAGTGCTTGAGGTTGATCAAATGGATAGTTTGGCGGTCTGGATCGATTTTGATCCAACCTTTACTATCGAGTTTTTCCATAATTTTGCTGGTTTCATCTAGGGTGATATCTGTGACATCAGCTAAGTCTTCATAAGGAATATTGAAGATATCTTTGCCCTCAGCAGTTTTCTGACCGTAGTTTTCTGCCAGCTCGACTAAAGTATTTGCTAGTTTAACCGCTGGCTGGCGGTTGCGGAGTTGATATCGGAGATTGGTTTGGCGCAGCCGCCGTACCATCAGTTGCAGCATCCGGTGGTGCAATTGCGGATCTTTAAACAGGGTTTGGATAAATCGCTGAGCTGTGACGCTGAGCAGCCGCACGGGCGATAGAGCAAGTACGTCATTCGATCGGGGAGATTCGTCAAGAATGGCCATTTCGCCGAAGAAGGCACCCCGTCCTAAAATAGCCATTGATACAGCTCGATCGTTTGACAAGCGCCGGACTTTGACCCAGCCAGACACGACAAAGTAAATCGCGTTGCCCCAAGAATCCTCCATCACCACAGCTCGGCCCGGGGGATACTCATGCTTGACGGCATTTGATAGCAGCCCTCCCAAGGTTTCTGGGTTAGCACCCTTAAATAGGGGGAACAGCTCACTGAAAGCTTCTGTCTTCATCAAAAAAATGGGTAGAAACTCCGTCCTTCTAGGACGGCTTTATATTGTCTTTTTTTGATTACTACCGCCTTGGGACTGGTTGGCTCGGTGTGCTTTTGTGTTGCACTTTCAGCGGGACAATTACCGCATCAAACTTCCCAGCCCTGTACGCATAGTGTTTTGCTCTTTCGAGCCTCCCTTTCGGGGTGATGTTAGCCTCGCCAAGGTTTAGTGAGCTTGTTGGGCTGAAAGCACTGCCCCAGTGACCTTAGAGCTGTTTAACCTTCAGCGACAGAGCGGAAAACTGGCTTCGCATTCTCCGGTGTCGTGACTCAAAAAACGTAGTCAGTTAAGACTTAGGCCCGTCAGAATGGCTTGTCAGATTACTCTTCCAAGCCTCACGCCTTTAGGCTGAGGTTCCTGACGCAAACTCGCGGAGGTGGGAAATATGATTAGGCGACACCCAACAGCTAGGGAACGATCGATGTTTGGGAACACAAACAATCCGTTGCTCCTTTAATTGATGATAAGGGTGCAGAGGCCCGCTTCACGTAATTAATCGGCAGATTCTTTAATCTTAAACGGGTTTACAAGCCTGTCACTGCCTGTTGAACTTTGCCCAACAGAGGTTCTATGTAGTCCGGCCAGCCGATCGCGATTGACTGGGTGTGGGCCAGAGTCTCCGGCTCGATCGCATCTGCCGTCCACCTCAGCGGTTGACCTTGCAAGTCGCAACAAACCAATCCGGCTGCTTTTGCTAGTGCCAGAGGGCCGGCGGTATCCCACACTTTAACTCTGCCGTTGAGATACAGGTACAAACCGGCTCGACCGAAGATAACTTCCATCACTTTTAAACCAAAGCTGCCCAGCGAGTAAAATTCGGCTCCCGGGATGCTTTGGGCGATCGCCCGGCCGTAGTTTTTCTGGTCTTTGTCTCCGAGTACAATTTTACAATTTTCCGCTGTCGGGGCCGGGGGTTTGCACAGGGCGATCGGCTGCGGCGCTTGGGCTCCGACACTTTGGAACAATCCCCAATCTTTGCCGCCAAAATACATTTGGTCAAAAGCCGGGGCGTAGAGCCAGCCGGCCACCGGTTCCCCTTCAAGCAGCAGCCCCACCATCGAAGCGTAGTGCAGTTTTCCCCGAATAAATTCTTCAGTCCCGTCGAGGGGATCGATGCACCAGAGGCGCTGGTAATTGGCGCGGTAAGCTGCTCTGGAGGCGCTGTTTTCCTCGGTGATCCAGCCGTCTTCAGGAAACAAAGCGCTAAATGCTGCCGATAGTTGTCGGTCTAGGTATTGATCGATACTCGTCACGTAGTCATTGGGCCCTTTCTCGGAAACTTCAAAAGGTTCGGCGGCGAGCTTGTAAGCTTCTTGACCGCACTCGCGCAGGGTGTAGCGAATTTTTTGGTCTTGCTCTGGAGAAATATACATGAGGTTAAACATAAATGCTTTAGCTAACTTCAGCATAAAAGCTTAAGTCCTTGGAATCGATCGGCGCGTGTCACTGTTTTTGATTCGTACAGGATTTGCGCGCGGGTGTCGATCGACCTGGTTTCTTAACCGTGAGGGCCGGTGCTATACCAGCCTCAGAAAGGATTCGTGGAACTCAAAAAAATTAGACATGAGGGAGAACCCCCCAGATTTATCTGTAGAGTCAAATCTAAAATCTACAATCTAAAATCTAAAATTGACCGCTCGCACTGGCACTTTCAAAAGCAGAGCATAGAATCTTCTGAGGTTAGATAATGTGTGCCTGCACCAGGATAACTATAAGGAGAATAGTTTGAAATACCATTTGGCATTAGGTCGCAAAATAGACCTAGATGGAATTGACCGCGACGCCCAACTCGGCAAATGCCCTCGCCACGTCCTGCGGGCCCTCAGAGACCGCTTAAATGCCACCGTTCATGCCCCGGATGGCGAAGCGATATCGTTGAGTGACAAGCTGCGATCGAAAATTTCTTCTAAACCCGAACATTGGGCCGCCGCGCGCAAATTGTCGGAGCAAGTCAGCAGCGACGACGTGATATTTTGTAACGGTGAGGACATTGGGATTCCAGTCGCGGCGGTGTGTAGCCAATTGCCCGATCGCCCGAAAATTGTTGTACATTTCCACAATATCGATCGGCTGCGCGGCCGCGTCGCCCTGAAACTATTCGGTTTGGCTGACAAAATTGACGTGTTCATGGCCTGCGCCAGCCCTCAAACAAACTTCCTCCGCAGCTATTTAGGTATACCTGAATCGCGCATTTTAGTGCTTTTAGAACAGACAGACATCCAGTTTTTCACACCGGGTCCCGTTTCTGGCGAGAAAAAGCGGCAAACAGTTGTTAGCGTCGGATTAGAAAAGCGCGACTACCGACTCTTAGCAGCAGCCACTGCTGACTTAGATGTTGACGTAAAAATTAGCGGTTTTTCTAAAGATGCCAAAGCTTTATCACAAGCTTTCCCCGATACTATGCCAGAAAATATGTCGCGCAAATTCTACGAATGGCCGGATTTAGTGGAGCTTTACCGCGATGCAGACGTAATTGCAGTTTGTTTGGTAGACAATAAATATGCTGCTGGAGCTACGAGTTTGCTGGAAGCAATGGCCTGCAAGCGACCGGTCGTCATTACTCGGACTCAAGGTATGGTCGATTATTTAGCGGTCCCGGATATTGCCAAAGTGGTAGATGTGGGAGATGCAGCAGGTTTGCGCGAGGCGATCGTCCATTTGCTAAAAAATCCTCAAGAAGCTGAATCTCAAGCGCAGCGGGGCTACGAAATGGTTGTGAACCAGCACAGAAGCGAACCTTATGTCGATGTTTTGGCCCAGAAGCTGCGATCGCTTTAATAAGTAGGGTGTGCAATGCGCACCATAAATCACCTCCGGAGGGTGCGCATTGCACACTATAACTCACCTCCGGATCGTGCACAATGCACACCTTCTTGCTATACAGAAAAAGTCAAAATATTTGTTACCTAAGTCCTCTTTAAAAAGTAATGAGTTATGAGTTGCAATTACAAATTATATCTCACAGGACTTGCACACCCCTACTAAATAAACTAGGGTAAACGCATCTTGTCAATAACGAGGGGTTTTAGCACTGCGGACTTGGCTTTATTGTTGTTTATTGAGAACTGTTTTTCAACCTGTAGCGCTTATGTCTCTACTCAAACGCTACATATGGGAATTTAGAAATTAGATGCGTTTACTCTACTAAATAAACCGGGTTTTACAACATAATCGAAAGCCTTAAGGAAGTATTTTCGTCCATTAAACCCGGTTTATGCACCCAGGACTGTCTCACTCAAAACTCAAAACTATTAAGACTCCCGTCCACTCGCCCACTTATCTCGCCATTTCACAGTCCCTTCCGAAACTAAAACCCAGCGGCGACAAACCAGATTTTCTCGCAGTGGCGACTGTCCTTCCCGTAGCAGCGCATACTTATAAGAAATCAACTTCCCCGCACTTTCATTAAAAGGAATTTCTCCAAACCAAGTATTAGTATTGATATACTCCAACGGGTAACCCTTACTAATATCCCAATTCCCCAATTCAGGACAATCTCCAATCACCACAATTCTTTCCCCAGGCTGAGTTTTAACGCTGTTAAGCTGCGCCCGCACAATCGTTGTCGCCTTAACTCGCTCTCCGACGCGGCTAAAAATCATTACTTCCCGCGCACCCAACTCTAAATTGTACAGCATCCCGTCTTTAACTTCAAACTTGCGGCGCGATAAAACCTCCGTATGCTCTCCATCAGGCAGCTCAGTATCAACCTCTTCAATTGTAACAGCATTGCCGCGATTCATCGCTACAAACACCACAGAATCGCGATAGCGGCGCACGTAACAATAAACATCAGCAGTTAGATATTTTTGCCAGTGGCTCCCCATCGAAATAGCTGGATTCAACCGCCGCAATCCAGACAGCAACCGCACATCTCGGTAAATCGGCGAATCAATATCCCACTTTTCCATCATCGGGCGGTTGTAAGGGTCATTTCCCCCTTCTGTATCATCGTGCAGATACTGTTCGGTGCCGTAATAAATGCAGGGAATGCCGCGAGTCGTCATAATTAAACATATCGCCAACTGCAGCATTTCTGGATCGGGATTTAACGACTGAAACCTCGGCATATCGTGGTTGTCAATAAAAGTAATCAACTCTGTCGCCCCGTAGTAGCGGTGATCCAAATTCAGGACATCTTGGACTAACTTAAATCCCGCTTCAGCACCCTGTCCCAATACTTCTCGAATTGCCACGCACAGACCAAAATCTAAAATAGTCATCCCCGACTCGTTGACAAATTCCACAGAACGATCGTTTCTAGGATCGCTGTAAATCCATTCCCCAAAAATGAAAACATCAGGTCTGTGTGTTAAAATGTCAGCATTAAATTCCTGCCAAAACCAAATAGGCATATGCTTGACTGTATCAACCCGCAAAGCATCAACACCTCTGTCTAGCCATTGTTTAATTGCTGATTTAATGTAATTGCGGTAGGCAATATTGTTTTCGTTGAAAGTTGCTAAACCCGACAGTTCGCAGTTTTGGACTTGCCATTCATCTTCCCAGTTTCTGACTTCGCCGTAGTGGTGATACCAGTTATCTGCATCGTCGTTAAAGTCAGCTATTTTTATGCCGTCGTCGTAGAGTTCCCCTTTTTTGCCGCTAAAATCTGGGTTGCTGTGATTGCAGACAATATCGAGCACGAGTTTCATATTTCGCTGGTGCAACTCGTCTACTAATTTGTCAAATACGGTATCTTTTGTTTCTTGTGTTTGGTTGATAGAAGGATTGTCGCCTGTGGCAATGAAGCGGGGATTTAGTCGCTTGAAATCTTTAGTCCAGTAGCCGTGAATTGCAGCTTGTTCGACAAATAATGCTTCTACTTGCTCGAACAGTGGCGTCAGCCAAACTGCGGTAACACCCATATCTTTTAAGTAGTCGAGTTTGTCGATAACTCCCTGCAAGTCGCCGCCCCAATATTTGCCCCAATCTTTGCCTTCTGGATCGTAAAGTTCTGGGTTGGGACCTTCGTTATTTGTGGGGTCGCCGTCGTAAAAGCGATCGACTACAATGAAATAAATTGTTTCTTGTCGGAATTCAATGTCTCTGGTGTAGAGGAACTCTAAATCGAGTTCGCTTTCTGGCTTAACTTCTTTGACCAGAGACTCAATTTTTTTTTCTGGTTCGCTAACTTCGTATTGAGAGGAAGTTTGATTGGGAGTGACTGGTGTCATGAGATGTATTTTTTTATATTGTAAGATTGGTCAGTTCTTCGGAGCTAGAGTCGGAGATAGCTTTCCCTCTGACTGACTTTTACAGCATCATACGGAATTTACTCGTTTAATGGAATCTTCCTTTAGAGAGAGGGCAGACCCATCCTTAAGCATTAGTTGGATGAGAGTTAATATTTAGGGTAATTCTCAATCAAAGAGCCAGAGCGTCAAAAACCTGCGCTACCAGGCTAAGCCTGGTAAAGAGAAAAGGTAGAGTAATTGTGCGATCGCACTTTTTCCCTTCCTTTGATTCCTCTGGCAAATTTGGGATATCTTCAACTATCAAACCGTTAGTTTGACTGATTGTTTGATTGTCGAGTAGATGGAGAAGCTGCCTAGCAATTTCCAGAGCCTTTTCTCTCGTTCCCCGTTCCTTTCCTTGCTGTATTCCTTTACGCTTACTATTATGCAGTAGTACCTAAAACAGTCTTTGTACTGAGGACTTTATTCTTCAGATTATGAATACTAAAGTCCTCACTACAAAGACTGTTTATTACGAGTAATTGAGCGGACATCATATCAGAGGTTGACATGGACATCGCATAGCCTACCGACTACTTATATTCTCTTCTGTCAAATCGACTTGTCGAATCTCTTCTAGCGTCATATCCAAACATTCCGCGATTTGCTCATCGCTCAATCCTATTGCTTGCAAGTGAGCAATCGCCTCTATTTTAGCCTGCTGCTTTCCCCGCAAAAACTCAGGCGACTCTGGAGGTGACGCACAGATATTTACTGAGCCGAATACCAATGATGCAGATGTAACTTGGGATGGGCGCGTTACCAAACCGGAAAAACTCGTTTACGTTCCCGACCAATGGTCGATCGAATACCTCAACAAACTTCATCAAATGTTTGACGAGTTTGGTTTAAATTTTGGTGCATTCGATATCATTCGCGACGAGGATGACACCCTCTACTTTATCGAACTCAACCCTAACGGACAGTGGTATTGGAGCGAAATTATCACTAAAATGCCTATGGTTCGCGCAATGGTCGAACTCATCGAAGATTTAGCACTGTAATATGAACAGGATTTAAGTGAGCAACGGCTAAAAAAACAAAATACCCAGAAACCCGACTTCAAGAAGTGCAGCCGATATCTAAAAGAAGAGCATTTTACGTTTAGCTAGAGCGACCTACTTATCCAAAAAAAGATCTATCGCCCGAGATATACCCAAACCCTAGCTAACTACAGCCACCGCAGACTCTCGCACCTCCGAATGCTCCACCCGGAAAACATTTGCGCTCAGATTAGCAACAACTTGTTTCCCGTGCTGCGTCAGTTCCAAATAGCCGATCGCATCCTTGACATACCGATAAACCACATTCCAATAAAACTTTGGATAACCATCCCGCAACTCCCCCGGATTCTGATAGCCCAAAACCAGATTCTGCCCAGTCTCCTCAAACTCGTAAAACAGCGCAGCAACTTTTTGCAAATATCGCGGATCGCTCAACTGACCAATTAAATCAGCAGCGCGAACTAAACCCGGATAATTCGCAGTATCTTGATAATCTTCATCCGCAGGAACCGGGAAACGAGTCAGCTCAATATTACGCTTAACCAGCTCAGCATCAATCAGTTTGTGACCGCCAAAACGCTCGTCAATAAACATTTTTGCCCGATCGACATGATAAGGAGTCAAACTCGCATCCGTCGCCCCCGGAGGTAGCTTCACTTGCAAATCCTCTATCCCCGTTGCATACAGTCTCAAATCAGTTCGATCTTGCCGACAAACCCCCTTCACATACCCGATATCCTGACACAGCAAAGCAATGTGGAAATGCAGCCAATGTTCACATAAAACACCTCCCTCGCGGATGTGCTTCCCGCGCAGAATCTCCTGTCCCACCAAGGTCACTAAAATAGTGTGTTCCACATTGTGGTAAAGAGCATCACTATTAGCAATATTTTCCAAAGCCATACTCGCTACCCAAGCAATAATCTCGGCATAGTCAGATTTGAACCCGCCGTAGGTATGGCGGTAGCCTTCAATCAGCCGATTTACAAAAGCCTTAATTAGCAGTTCATTTGCGTTAAACATATTCATTTCCCTGTGCCAAAGTAGCTTGTTAAATTATTTTTATAATAATTGTTTTTTCTGTTACCGTTTGATATTATTTTGGGCTTAACCGCGACGATGGATGCCTGCTCCTATTGAGAGGCATCCAGTGCTATTATCAACGATTATGACTTAAATTAGCGATCGCACAACTAGCAGTTTCACGCACCCCGTACACAATTCAAATCAATGGCGTTCGAGGTATGACACCCCTCAATCAGCAGTACGGCGTTACATCTTCCCCGCATACGTCAGCTAAAAAGGAGAGCGACCGAAAACGCAACCCCACTAATTCTTCATACACAGGATTCAGCTTGCACATAGGCGGTATGTGGAAAAGATGATGTCCCAATAGCTGGATATCTCTCTCAAAAGGACACTGTGCTGGTATAAGTTGGCACAACCACCGAGCTACTTGCGGATCTCCCACTGCAATGCGATCGAGCCACTGTCGCACTGGTTGGACGAGGCGATCGCCAAAACTTAAGTGTTGGCATTGATTTTTAGGAAAAATACTTGTAGTCGAGTTCATAATTAACCTCAGTAATCATTACTAACAAAGAGTTATGAATCACCCTTCTTAATCATCAACCAAACCCGCCGTTGCTCGGGTGACGTGAATTAGTTTTATGCGTGACACTCGTTGACCCAAAATGTGATGCGAAGAATTACCATTTGTGATTTAAAATTTGCAAAAGTGTGAGACAGATCACGCCCCCCTGTTCCCTACAGAATGTATATTTAGATAGATGGCAATAAAATATGACAGAATAACTTGTAACCCTCGGTCGCAGCTTCCCCCTCCCATCATCTGCGATATAGTACTCTGTCTACTTACTGATAAAGGTATCAGGCAATGATTCAAGAAAAAAATAGATGTGCCGACCTTGCTCAACGCCGACACACAGATATCATGCTGGAAAAACTTCCTCTAGAAGTTAAAGAGTGGGCCCAAAGCTTGCCTTGGAACCAGCGGCGCTATGTCTTGTCCCTCTGCTACATCTTGTGCGCATCTACTCCCGACTTGCAAGCAGAATTTTTAGATGATTACACAGCAGACGGTTTAGTCTCAAAAATGTTTGAAGATGTAGATACTCTACACCGAGTCAAAGAGTATTTAATCAGATTTAGAGTCAAAAAAGAATTAAACGAATCAGATTTAAGAAGCTACATCAAACAATTTTATATCCACTCAGCTCAACAAGCGTGCCGAAAAACTGACCAATATTTAGAATCTGCACTCCGCTTCGTCTTGAGTACAGAAGAACGCAATAATGTTTTTAACTACATTTTGGGCTTTGAATTTATTAAAATTGTGTTTCAAATGACTTGGTTGCAACACGAAAGATTAGCGAGACTGCAAAAAAATCAGTCGCAGTTTATTGAAACCTATATCAAGCCGATTCAACACGCACACAAAATTAATGCCATAATTGTACCGAAAGATGAGAGAATATTTTTTGCCAGACGCGCCTATTACGTTCAACAGCCTAACATTTCTTACAAAAAACTGATTGAGTTAGTCATGGCCACTTTTACTACAGAAATGGTTACTTACTGCGGATTTTCCATCAGCCTCCACGCTCAATCTCTGCGTTTTGACTGCGATTACATTTACGATCCAGAACCAGAAGAAGAAAGATTTCCTACTGACTTGCAATTTATTCATTGAATTTACGCAGTAAGGTGCGCAGGGATCGGTGCATCCTACGTTGCTTTTTTCTCTTTACTTTTACTTGGGCGTTACGCAAAGGATAGTTTTTCAAGAATTGGGGTTCTAGCCTGCTGCTTAAAACCTGGCTTTTAAGCCGGATTTGATATAAAAAGGAGAGCTATATCAATTAAGCTTCCGCTTGCATTTCTTCAATTTCAAACCAGCTAACTATCACTCCCGCTAGCGGAATAGCCAGAAATATGCCTAAAAGTCCTGCCGATCTTGCGCCTACTAACAGTGCAAAAAACACCACTACCGGATTGAGGTTAAGCGAATTTTGCATGAGTCTCGGATGAATAAAGTTGTCTTGAATTTGCTGCAAAATAATGCAAGCTGCCAATACTTTTAAAGCTAGCCACACATTTTGAGACAATACAATAAAACACACTAAGCTAATTCCCAGGGTGGCTCCGATCCCCGGAACTAAATCAAACAATCCGATAATAAATGCTAAAATCAAAGGAAATTTCACATCTAACAGCAGGAAAATTACAAAGCTTGCTGTTGTCAAAAATAACATTAAGAGAATTTGTGCCTGAAAAAATCCTAAAAAGTTTCGCTCTATTGTTAAACTTAAACGCCTGTGCAGGTGTCTGGGTATAAATTTGAGAACCAACAGCCAGAGCCTCTCTCCATCAATTAACATGAAAGAAGCAACCACCATAATTAATATTAAATTCAATAAATTGGTTAAAAATACTTGTAAAAAAGCAATACTCGAAACAACTCCAGCCAAAGCTTGATTTCGTAGTTGTTCCTCAATAACTCGCAGGTTAACTTGTAGGTTTCTCGCCCGCAGAAATGCTTCGATGCGCTCCGACAGAGGCGCCAGAGCATTCACAAATTCAGTCATGCTGTCAATTAATTGCTGCCCTTGAGATAAAAGAGTGACGCCGACGGTGACGGTGAGACCGCCAAAAACTAAAATGGTGAGCAAGACAACGAAGGCGACAGCTAAACTTCGCGGTAAAAATCTCTGGAGAGTTCGCACCGGATAGTTGAGCAAAAAAGCCACGAGTGCAGCAATCGTGAAAACCGCGACAGCAGTTTCAAAGTAAGCTAAAAGTTGCAGTCCAGCCCAACCTGTAGCAAATAAAAGCAAAAACCGGACTAAGACTAAATTGCTTAGCATATTCCAAAAATTGGGAGGAGTTCTTTCTGGCTCTTTCACAGGGATTTCTAGGGGTTAATAATAGCTCAAAAATATTGCAGAGTGATCTTTTAGATTCGCACTAAAGATATATCTGCGGCTATCCCCCTCAAGGCAGAAAACAGATGTCGAAGGAAGAAGGAAGAAGCTAGAAGGAAGGAAGTAGGCAGTGCTTTCTGACTTCTGTCTGAGGCAGGGGTGTGTTCTCTTCACCATAAGGGCGATCGTAACGAATGCCCAATGAAACACGCCCGCGATCGAACAAACAGCCTTTCTGAGTCAGGACTTACGCACGAACGCTATATATAGCGTACCCTCTTCCCAGACTAACTAGAGCGATTCCTGACGCTACCCCTGGCTAGAAAATCGATTGAACTATTGCTAGATTTTATATTTCTTATGTTTTTTATAAGATTTTTTTATGGATGGAGGGGACTTAAGAGAAAAGCTTGGCTGTAAAATAGCAGACGAGCAAAAAAATCTATTGCGTATGAAATTTACTACGCTTGACTACTGTCAATATTTACTAAGCAGTCAAATTAATTATACGGTGACCAATCTGGCTGACCATCTCAAGCGGTGCAGCCACGATACTATTAATTTATTATTAAAAACTGAAAAAATCACTTCCCGGATGCTTTGGAAGCAAGTTAAGCTGATTATCCAAACTGATGAAGGAGGTTATCTTTTATTTGACGACACAGTTATTGATAAAAGATTTGCCACTAAAATCGAGCTGACTCGCCGACAATATAGTGGAAACGAAAAACGGGTAATTCGGGGGATTGGTCTAGTTACTTGCATCTATGTCAATCCAAAAAAAGGGCTTTTTTGGATAGTGGATTACCGCATTTATGACCCCGATGGAGACGGAAAGACTAAACTAGACCATGTAGAATATCTGCTCAAAGGTATAGTCTATCACAAGCAATTGCATGCATGGGAGCGACAGAAATGGATAGTTGGTATGCGACAAAAGATTTAATGCTGTTGATTGATAGCTTGGGTAATTTTTACTACTGTCCGCTTAAAAGAAATCGATTAGTTGATGATACAGGAGGGGTAGAAAAGTACAAACGAATTGAAGATTTAACGTGGAGTAATGCTGAAAATGAGTCAGGTAAAATTGTAAAAATTTGCATGATTTGCCAAGGTTAACAAAGTGAAATTATTTCGGGTAGTTGCCTCAAACGGTGACACGGAATATGTTGCTACCAACGATATGTCTCAGTTTTCTACGGATGACGTTAAAGATTTATGCGCCAATCGATGGAAAATTGAGGAGTTTCACAGAGAACTGAAACAACTGACTGGAGTAGAAAAGTGCCAGTGTAGAAAAGCCCGGATTCAAAGAAATCATATTGGGTGCGCTATTCTAGTCTGGCTGAGGTTAAAATACCTCGCCAATCAGATGAATTTGACTATCTATCAACTTAAAACTTGGACTGTTATCAGACTATTTAAGTCGGGAACTACAAACCCCCACTCTTAAGATGACCTTGCTCTAGTTTTGGCTTTTATATTTCAATTTCCTGGGGTTGATGAGCGTGGGTTTTAAAGCTGTATCCCGTCCGAAAGGCTTAGCCTTCTCTCTGAAGCTAAACGCTACATATAGTGTTCATGCGTAAGTCCTGTGAGTCTAAAACCGCCTCGGAAACTCTTTGCGATGGCAGTATTTGTCGTGCCAGCCCGATCGCAACTAACACACAAACGCTCAAACTTGCTGGCGTCGAAAAACCCGGTTTCCGTGTCAGCCTCGAAAAATTTCAACTCTGCCTCGTGGAAGATAGTATGAACAGGTCAATTTTTGGGATACTAGAAACTAGCACTCAACTTAGCTGAGGAACAAACGTGCTGCTATCAAAAGGCTTTGAAGTAGAAATGTATACCGGCACTCCCGAAGGTGAGGTTGTCGGTCTCTCCGATCGCATAGTTGCCGATCTAGAGGGATTTGTGCGGGAGCCTGATAGCCGCAATGTGGAGTACACGACCGCCCCGCTGTGCAGCTACGATCGCCTGCTGTGCGCCTTAGTCAAGCCGCGAGTCCGGCTGCGCGAGTATCTCAAACAATTGGGCGACTATACTTTGCTGCCGGGAAGTACCTTGTCTCTCGGAGGGAGCGATCGATTTTACAGATCCGATCCCAACAACCCCTACCACACCTACATAGAGCAAACCTACGGCACCAAAGTCGTCACCGCCAGCATTCACATCAACATCGGCATCTCCCAACCAGAACTGCTGATGCGCGCCATCCGCCTTGCCCGGGTCGAAGCACCGCTGTACCTTGCCATGAGCGCCTCTTCCCCCTTCCTCGACGGCGAAGTTACGGGCTATCATTCCACTCGCTGGGGTTTGTTTCCCAAAACTCCCGCCATCGTCCCGCTGTTTGAAAGTCACAGACATTACATCCAGTGGACTGAAGAACAGCTAGAACTCGGTACCATGCAAAACGTCCGCCATTTGTGGTCTGCCGTGCGGCCAAATGGCGATCGCCGACCCTACTGTCTCAACCGCCTGGAACTGAGAATTTGCGACCTCGAAGTAAATCCTCTGGCTTTGTTGGCCATCACTGCCTTACTAGAAGCTCGCATTTGGCAGATGATGGAAGACCCCAGCTTAGACCCCTTAGAACTCAGCACCTTACCGGCGGCCACCCGCAACCAAGACTTAGTTGCGCTCACAGACGCCAACGAAATTGCTGCATCCCAGCAAAGTTTGGATGCCGAACTCACCCACTGGCAAGACGGCAGAACTATTCTGGCACGAGATTGGATTGAGGAAATTTACCGAGAAGTCTGGCCGATCGCCAAAAAACGAGGCTTTAGCTGCTTTCTCTCGCCGCTCAAAAAGATTCTCCGGGAAGGTAACACCGCCCAGCAGTGGTTGAAGCTGCACGAGGGCGGTTCGGACACCCGCAGTATTATTCTGCAAGGGATTAATGGCATGGCTCACCAAGAATGGGAGCTCGAAGACAACTTGTGCGCCCAGTTAGTTGCGTGAAGTACCCGCCGTTATTATAAGGGGGGCTTTCACTAGCCCCCTGGCTATGCGTACTCAGCCAATAATAGAAATAGCCGGAACCTCGCGAAAAAGTGGCAGAGCGACGCTCAAAAAGCAATCAGAATATTTAATCAATGGAGCTGGACAAAGGTTATAAATAAAAGCTATAAGGTATATCTACCTTTGGGTAGTTTGATAAATTTTACACTTGCTGTATTCACTGCTTTTAATTAGCTTCATGCCCCAACTTGTCTTGATTCACCCGCAAATCCCCCCGAATACTGGCAATATCGCCCGCACTTGCGCTGCCACAGGCACGGAATTGCATTTAGTGGGCCCCCTGGGGTTTGAAATTAGCGATCGCTACCTGAAACGAGCCGGCTTAGATTACTGGCCCTACGTCAATCTCCACTGCCACGAAGACTTAGCGGCTTTTCTGGCCTGTCGGCAGCAGCGCGGGGGACGATCGATCGGATTCAGCACTGGCGGGCGATACAGTTACGCGCAATTCCAATTTCAGGTCAGCGACTGGCTGATGTTTGGATCGGAAACTGTAGGCATTCCCCAATTCGTCTTAGATGCCTGTGACGCCACAGTTTTTATTCCTATGAGCCAGCCTGGAGTCAGGAGTTTGAACCTCTCCGTCAGCGCCGCTGTAGGTTTATTTGAAGCTAAACGACAGTTGGGCGAGCTGGGATAAATCATTATCAACACATAAATATATAGATATTTAATAGCTGCCGGAGGCTGCCAAATCTCGTTTTTTATATAAGAAATTTGTATCAAAGCAGTGAAAATCTAGATAGCTGAGATTAATATATTTTATTCATTCAAAAACAGATTGTTATCAGCAACACCAAATTACTCGCAAGAGGATTCAGCAACAAAAATAGAGGATTTTAGCGATTTAGGGCGTGAGCGAGCACCAGCTTGGGTCTGAACACTATATCTAGTAAATATACGGTTGTTGGCTGTCCGGAAATTAGCATAAAGTCGGATAATAGATGAGAGTCATCGCCTTACCGGAACGAAGATTTTATGTATTCGTTCCAGCTATTGCAGTGTAAGGGTTTTGGGGTTAATTGCAGCAGGTTTGACCGAGAATTTCAAAATTTCTGACGGTTTGAGCTTGTCTAAATTAAAAAAGCAAGGTAATCTGGCCTAAGCATGATAGCTGTCAACAATCAGAATATTTTTGCTTGTTGATTTAAATTCAGCGTCATGCGATCCCCTTGAGTGTTTCCAAGGACAGTTAGCGCTTCTCAGTAGGAGGTCGTTTTTTTGAAACGAACATATCCCCAAATCAAGCCTGTTCAGGCTAGTGAAATCGACAAAGACGGTTCTGCGGAACCGTCCAAACAGACAACGCTCAGCACAGGCAGAGTTCGCTCTCTCGCCACGATCGGGCTGGCAATATCGGTAGGTGCTTCTGGCATCCTGCTACCGAGAAATGGAGACAGCGCTCGCGCGTCTGAACTCGCACCGACATCTGAATCCACCGCTGAAGTACAGCCAGTCTCGGCCAACGGGCCCGCTACCTCCGCACAAGTTGATGTTTCCAGGGCCGAACAGCCCGGATCGCCTTCTGACCCAGTTACGGTTAATGTGCAGCAGGGGCAAAGCCTTTGGGAGCTGTCTCGGGATTATGAAGTTGAACCGTTGGCACTAGCAACTGCTAACGACATCAAACCCGATACCCTACTCCAAGTTGGTCAAGAACTGACAATTCCTATGGCTCCGGGAGCCGCGCCACAACAGAACGCCGCCGACTCCGCCGTGGCTTCGCTAGAGCGCGCAGCGGCGGTCAATCCCGAAGAAAAGTTAAATCTGGCTGGCTCCGAGCCGTTGGATAGTGCTGCCCTGACAGCGCAGCCATCAACCGCAGCGACCCCGCTGGTCACGGCGGTACCGGAACAAAGTTCGATCGACTTCCCGAACGCAGACGGGGCGATCGACAGTTTGAAAAAACAGGAAAACCGCACCACAGAATCTGGTCGGGCCCTGTTAGGGTATGAAGGGGGAGCAAATTTATCTACACCTGCGGCATCTTTGCCGGAGTCAGCACCGACGCTGGCATCCCCCGGCTCTGCAACTGAGACAACTATTCCCGATCTCGGGACGACACCTGTAATTCCCAATGCCGGGGTCGGTCAAGCAGCATCGCCCGATCGAGCATTCGAGTCAATTGAACAGTCTCTGGCAACACCGAGTTTGCCCTCGGCTGTGCTAGTCCCCCCTGCGGGAAGTACCGCCGCGCCGGCTGGGGTACTCTACAGCGTGCGTCCGGGAGATACGCTAGATGCGATCGCCAAAGGTCACGGCGTATCACCCAAAGAGCTGATCTCCGTCAACAAGCTCGGCAACCCCAACTTGCTGAACGTCAATCAACGGCTGAAAATTCCCCAAGTTGGGTTAAATAATCCAGCGGTGCAGGCGGCAGCCTCTTATTCTGCCTCCAACTCTACATCTGTATGGTCTGCGGCTTCGGTTCCCGCATCTTTGAACCCCAGCTCGTCTACCCCGGAAATAGCCAGTGCTGGCGTTGGATCGCCCGCGTCCACAGTGCCGGTTGTCTCTCCCCTGGCGAACTTGGAAGGTCTGAACAATATTTCAGCGCCGATGGTTCCCCAAATTAATAGCATTCCGCTAACTCAAGTTTCCCAAACCATTAGCGACCCCGGGAAGCTGGATCTTCAAGGCGAACCAACCTTTACAGGTGCAGTTGATACCAGTGCCCTGCCAATGCCAGCCAGTGCAACTGCTACCGCTATCGCTACGGGAGAATACCCGCAGCCGATCGGCTTCGTGCCAAATACTAGCGCCCAGGCTTCAAATGCCTATGCAACTAGCGCTTTACCAGAGTCGAATTCGGAGGCTCTCCCTACCGCAGAAGCTCTCAACCCTTATTCCGAACGCTTGAGGGCAGAAGTTGTCAGGCTGCGAGAGGAATATCGTGCCTCGCGCAATTCGATCGGCGCCAATGCGGTGTCCCTGACTCCAACGGACGGGCCCTCGGTCAACCCGTCTGAGGATATGCCAAGTGTAAATCCATATCTCTACACCCCCGACTATACTGAGGCGGTGCAGAATGAAATCAGCAGACCGCCATCGAGAGCCTGGTCTGAGCAGGTTCAGAAGCAGCAGCAAGAGCGTTTAGACCCCGCTCGCGCAGCGGAACTGCAACCGATAAACCTGACGCCGACCTCTGCTCAGCAGCGGCCTGTGGTAGCAACTGCTCCTATGGGGGCAGACGGTTACGATCCCCTAAGCAACCCGTCTTTGGGACGCATGGTTTCTCCAGAACTGCCTCCGCTTTCGAGCCCTGATACTTATCTGCCTAACGGCAAACAACAGTCGGCTAACGGGTTTATTTGGCCGTCTAAGGGCGTTCTGACTTCTGGCTACGGTTGGCGCTGGGGACGGATGCACAAGGGAATTGATATTGCAGGGCCGATCGGCACGCCTATTGTGGCAGCATCTGACGGGGTGGTTACCTATGCTCAGTGGAATGACGGCGGCTACGGGTATCTGGTGGAAATTACCCATCCAGACGGCACTGAAACTGTCTATGCCCACAACAGCCGGATTTTGGTGCAAAAGGGTCAGAAAGTCGCTCAAGGGGAACAGATTTCCGAAATGGGCAGCACGGGCTTTAGTACCGGGCCGCACTTGCACTTTGAAGTCCATCCCGCCGGACAGGGTGCTATCAATCCAATGGCTTTTCTGCCCGACGATGCGTCCAGCGCTTCTCGGTAACGACTGGTCGGAAGTTATGGGTTTTGAATGATTACCAAAACTCATAACTTTTACTGGAAGTTATTAGAAATAGTGTTGTTTGAAAAGAAGACATAGCTCGCCCTACCGTGCTACGATAGTAAATCGTGAAGTAGATTTGGCTCAGTGGCGCAGTGGTTAGCGCAGGGGACTCATAAGCCCAAGGTCGCAGGTTCAAATCCCGCCTGAGCCATTTTTTAATCAAAAAAACCGCGCTCTCAATTTTGAGAGCGTGTTTTTTTGATTTCTCTAGAACATACTTGTAGTCGTTATGAGTATGATATATTTGTAACAGTTCGTAAAAAAGGAAACAAAATCTATGACCAGTGAATGCCTCCGGGTTGGTCAAGCTGCACCCGATTTCGCAGCAACAGCCGTAGTGGATCAGGAGTTCAAGACAGTTAAGCTGTCAGACTATAAAGGCAAAAAGTATGTAGTCCTGTTCTTCTACCCCTTGGACTTCACCTTTGTGTGCCCGACTGAGATTACAGCATTTAGCGATCGCTTCGAGGACTTCAAGAAAATCGATACCGAAATCCTCGGCGTATCCGTTGACAGCGAATTCTCTCACCTCGCTTGGATACAAACAGACCGCAAATCAGGCGGTGTCGGCGACCTCAACTATCCCTTAGTTGCTGACCTCAAAAAAACAATTAGTTCTGACTACAACGTCCTCGACCCAGAAGCAGGCATTGCCCTCAGAGGTCTGTTCATCATCGACAAAGAAGGCATCATCCAACACTCTACTATCAACAATCTTGCCTTCGGCCGCAACGTGGACGAAACTCTCCGCACTCTGCAAGCTATCCAACACGTCCAGTCTCACCCCGATGAAGTTTGTCCCGCCGGCTGGCAGCCCGGTGACAAGACTATGACTCCCGATCCGGTCAAGTCTAAGGTATTCTTTGCTGCGGTTTAAGCACATTTTATTTGTACGGGCACGGCGCTGCCGTGTCCGTACCCGCAGAGGCATTCATTTAACCGGATTTTTAATTACCAATTAGCAATGAGCAATTACGCAATTAGGAAATATGCTGACTTCTACTAATTTTAGCGGCTTGTTAAATCAGCGGTTTTTCCAAAATTTATTGCCTGTTCCGGCGACTAATGTTCTGAAGCTGGGACAGAGGACGCCAGATTTTGAATTGCCGGATATTAATAATGGCAAATTGGTACGGCTGTCGAATTATCGGGGCGATAAGCCAGTAGTTCTGGCTTTTACGCGGATTTTCACAGAAAAGCAATATTGCCCTTTCTGTTTTCCTCACATTAAAGCTTTGAATGAAAACTGGGAAAAATTTGCCGATCGCAATATAGAATTATTGATGATTGCCAGTACCGACGATCGCCAAAGCCAAATAGTTGTTAGAGACTTAGGCTTGAAAATGCCTCTGCTGTCCGATCCCGGCTGTCAACTGTTTCGGGCTTATCAAGTCGGTCAGGCTTTAGGTGCTCCTTTGCCCGCTCAGTTTGTTTTGGATGCAGAGGGAAAACTCCTCTTCAAACATTTGTTTTCTTTCATAGACCACAATGCTAGTGTGGACACTTTGCTGCAATATGTCGATCGGTAAGAAGATCGGTGCTGTGTCCTAATTGGGAGTTTCTAACCGCTGATGCACGCTGGTGTAGGCGCATCAGCGGGATTTTTTTATGGGTTGATACTGGCTGCTACAGCTTTTTAGTTATAAATACTTATTGTGCCAATTGGGATGGCGGAATGTTGTCATGTTCGCTCGACATTAATCTAGGCTATAGCTTGAAGGTACCTAGTACAAGTTTAAACCGATGTCGTCTCCCAAAGGTCGATCGAGCAAAATTGAATTGAGCGTCTTAGCGTCGCATCCTGAGTTGTTGACAGGTTTAGAAGCGTGGCTGCGGCTGGGTTTGCTTTCGCCCGCCGAGGTTGAGGAATTGTGCCGACAGTATTTAGTCTGCCCGCTTCCCGATCCCGCTTTAGACGTTTCTGAAATTGACGATAGCCAGATCGCTCCTATTGCCGAGCCAAAAGTACCTGCCTTATCAACGCCTCAAGCATTACCTAGCAGCAGAGAAAGCGTTGCTACACCTACAGAAACTACTCAAACCCCTAATTTTATCGCTCAAATTTTGCACTCGCTAATGGCAGAAATTAGCGTGGTGTGGCTGTTGTTTTTAGGAGTGTTCATGGTAGTTGTCTCCTCAGGAGTCTTAGCTGCCAGTCAGTGGGAAAGATTTCCTGCTGCCGGACAATATGGAGTTTTGTTAGCTTATACTTTAACTTTTTGGGCGATTAGCAGTTGGGCAAACAGACAGCAGAATTTGCACTTGACTGCTCAAACTTTGCAAGAAGTGACGCTGTTGCTAGTGCCGATCAATTTTTGGGCAATGGATACTTTTGGATTGTGGCGGTATCCTTGGGACTGGGCGGTAGCAATCGCAGCGGCACTTGTTTTGACTTGGATAACTGCCCGGATTATAAAAGATCAATATCAAAGCTTTTCAGGAAAAAACATCGCTCGATCGATCGCCCTAAATCACTTGGGATTGAGTTATTTGCACTGGGGGTGGGGAAGTGTCGGCTTTTCCCTGGCTGCGGTTTATTTAGGTACAGTGGGAACTGCTGCTGCTACAGTTTATCAAGTTCAGCAACAACGATTGCAATCTATCCAACGCGCGGGAAATACTGAAACATTCGCCGCTACTTTCAGTTCAAGCAGAGAGTTTATAACTTACAAAAAAGCGGCTTTAGTAGCTTATTCGTTAGGAATTTTACTGGGTCGAGCGATATTTGTCAAGGATGTAAATATCGCTGAAATGGGTTTAGCTTTGGCGATTTGTGGCGTGCTTTTAGCATGGCTGGATTGGCAGCAACCCCTCGCATCTGGGACTATCAAAAACAATATATCCGACCAGCCAAATCCCAGCAACTTTTTTAACTGGCAATTAGCGGGAATGGGTTTGGTGGGTTTGGGATACCTGGTTTGTTTTCGCGACATTCCGCTACAGGCGATCGCAGTTAGCGGATTGGCTCTTTGGTTTTTTTATAATCGTTTAGTGCGGTTTTGGCAAGAATTTGATTTGCTAATGCTTGAGGCGGTGGGACTTCAAAGTATTTGGCTGTTTTGGCGAGTGCTTCCTTTAGGGATTAAAACACAATTTGTTGCATTTTTAACTCAGCTTACAAACTCTCAGCAAACTCCTTGGGCTTTTTGGGGTGTTCTGCTCTTGCCTTATTTAATTTTAATGGTAAGTGCGGCGCAGTGGCTCTACCGCAAGCAAAAGTTCCAACTTGCCCGTTTTGGCGAAAACCTTGCTCTCAGTTTGGGGAGTGTTTTAACTGTTATTAGTTTAGTCAATCCGTTTTGGCGATCGCTCAATTTATTAGTTTCTACTTTTATTTTAGGTTGGATCACTTGGAAATACGTAATTCCCGATAATTTCCGGCGAGTTTCGAGGCCGGCTTCTGCGAGTGAGCAACAGGGAAATCCGGCAATTTTGGTTCCCATAACTCACATTATGAGTTTAGGCGCGCTCGCTTCGGCAATTGACTTATTTTTCCCAAACCTGACACCCAATATTTGGTCGGCAATATTATTAATATTCATGGCGAGTGAATGGGTATTTTTTGTCTGGATGAAAGCGGCAAATTCCCGAGAAAACTCTGCATTTTTCCGCTGGCACACTGCATGGTTCCAAAGTTCCTGGTATTTGGGCTTAGTATTAGCAGGATTCAGCTTTATATTGTTGCAAAATTATGTGCTTGGGGGTACGGCCACTCATCGCGCTCAGTGGAGTTTGCTCTGGCTGGCGACTCCTTTGGCTTTGACTGCTGTTGCTAAATATACTGAGGTTCCTCACAAACAAATTGCCAGTACCTTTAGTACGATCGCCCTAATATTCGCACAAGTTATAATTTTTATTTTTCCGGGATATCGGTTAATTGGTCTGGGTTTTGCAGCCGGATTGATGTTGGTCAATACTTACTATTTAGTCGAGATACCAGCGGCTGTGATTGGAGTGGGGTTTGGCTTGAGTTTCGTAGCTGCGGCGATCGATCAATTCGGTTTTGTGTCTGGTTGGCTTTGGGGAATTGCCGGGGCGATCGCTATTTTGTGTTTGTGGTTGCTTCGCAGCATGATTCTTCGTTTTTCCAGCCGTTTGCCTGAGCCTTTTCCATTAGCTGAAATTTACGATCGAGCTTTAGATGGGTGGGCAATCTTACTGACAGGCTTGCTGTTAACAACTATTACTTTTTATTCCTATGAACTATACGCAGGCAGTACCTTGAGTTTTCCGCCCTCTACTGAAGTTTTGGCTGCTATTTTGGTGATAATGGCTGCGATAATTTTCCGAAGTTTACGCCAACTTTACCCTCTGGCAATTTATGCTGTGGCTTGGAGTTTGGAGTTATTGACAGCAGTCGGTTTGAGTTTTGTCGATCGCACTACGATTAATTTGGCAGTTGCTAATATTGCTCTCGGATTGTTTACTCAATTGTTGGGGGATTGGTGGCGGCGGCGCCACCCCGATCGAACAAATTTACCTAGCATTCATTTTATACCTTTGGTTTACGGGGTATTGGGTTTAACTTTCCGATCCCACACTTTTGCGAATTGGACTGGTTTAACTGTGTTGGGTGCGTCTTTAATTGCGATCGGCATTGGTAGGCGGGAGCAAGAATTCAAACCTTTGGTTTATTTGGGATTAATTGGCGTGTCCGTTGCTGCTTACGAATCGCTACTCTATCAACTTTTTCAAACACCGGGAGGAGTTTTTGGCGACGGCTTAATTGTCCTGGCAACTCTCGGCACAACTTTAACCTATATATATCGCATTTTATCTCCTTGGCTCAGCAATTATTTACATTTAACTAATGCAGAGTTAAAAATATTTACTCACCTGCACTGGGTTTTGAGCAGTTGGCTGCTGATTTGGGCTTCGGCCAATGATATTAAATCCGGCTTAAGTTTAGGATTAGTCACTGGTGCTTTATTAGTTCAATATGCTTTCCTGCAAGGGCGAAATAATCTCGATCGCCAATGGGCAGAAATTTGGATTTACTTGGGTTGGCTAGAAGCCTTTGGCATCCGGCTTTACTGGATCAATACACCTTTAGTTAAGTATATTTCCGGGCCGCTGGGGCCTTGGAAAGTTGCCCTCGCTTCTCTATTAGCTTATTTCATTTACATTTTGCCTTGGGACAACTGGGGTTGGTCAAAAAAACCTTGGCAGGTAATTGCTTCGCTGATTCCAATAGTTACTATTTTGGAAAGTCCGGCTAAGTTTTATCCGATTAGCTTGCTGATAGCTGCTACCTTCTATTTTTTCCTGGCTTGGGAAAGGGAGGAAGTCCGTTTTACCTATGTAAGTGTGGCGATAATGGACTGGATAATGCTGCGGTGGTTCTGGCAAATAGGATTGACTCAGCCAGAGTTTTATGTTACTCCTTTAGGACTTTCTTTACTTTACATAAGTCAGTTTGACCGCACTCTCAAATTAACAGCACAAAAACCGCTGCGTCACACTCTGCGAATGCTCGCAACTGCGCTGATTTGCGGGATACCTCTTTTGACTCAGCAAAGCCACGGTTTAGTTGCCGCCGCTTTTAGTTTAATGGCGATTGCAGCGGGTTTGGCGCTGCGAGTTCGGGCGTTTTTGTTTGTGGGGACGGCTGTATTTTTAATCAATGTTTTCTATCAGTTGGTGGTTCTGATATTCGATTATCCGTTGATTAAATGGGCGATTGGTCTGGCTTTTGGGATTGTGTTTATCTGGATTGCTGCTACTTTTGAAACTCGGCGCGATCGCATTTCTGCTTTGGTGCAGCATTGGGTTGTGCAATTGCAATCCTGGGATTAGATTCATCGATTGTAACGCGGGCAATGCCTGCCCTACTGAACGACTACTGGCCGATGTAGTATAATCACATTATTAAACCTGGGTCGCAGACAAAAACTCCAATATTCCTGTACGAAACAATGATGACAACTCAGTTAATCAAGCGGTTATTTACAGTAAAAGAATATCATCATATGATTGAAGCTGGCATCTTGACCAAAGATGATAAAGTTGAATTAATTCGAGGAGAAATTGTTCAAATGGCCGCCGTTGGTAGAAGGCATACATCTCATGTCAAGCGTCTGACAGAGTTATTCTATATCCGCTTATTATCGAGAGTAACCATTGGAGTTCAAGATCCGGTAGAATTGGACGATCACTCGGAACCTGAACCGGATATTTCTTTACTACGGCGGCGCGATGATTTTTACGAATCGGGACATCCTCAGTCTGAGGATATTTTACTAATTGTGGAAGTAGCGGATGCAACCGCTGAAACTGACAGAAATATCAAAATTCCTCTTTATGCCGAAGACAATATTGTAGAAGTTTGGCTGGTAGATATTAACGAGCAATGTGTAGTAGTTTATCGCGAACCTTCTCCCTCGGGATACCAAAATATTCAAAGATTTCAGCGGGGTCAGGTTTTATCTATTCTAGCTTTTCCAGATGTAGAAATTGCTGTAGATAATGTGTTGGGATAAAAGAACCAAACTCATACCATTTTAGATTTTAGAATTGGAAAGGATATCGCATCCGGTTGCATGAGAATTAATATTACCCACAGTCAGGACACGGCACTGCCGTGTCCCTACAATTAATGCTTGCGATAGTTATACCAAATTCCTAAAGTTCTGCTACAGATATAGCCTCTAAAATAAATTCCCATCCCGTCAAAGAAGCAATAACTTC
>NZ_JAUBSF010000193.1:0-2563 GCF_036704615.1 Microcoleus sp. K4-B3 | reverse complement strand
TTTCGCCGCCTCAAGTTTTCGGACGGCGACATTTGCTCTGCGTTTGTGCCTTGACCGTAAACAAATTTCAGCGGCGGATTGTTTCGGCTTACCTCTAAGCGCGTGAAACACCACTGCCAAAGCGCTTTCCTGCAAAGCGCGCTGCCTGACTGTTTGCCCTTCTTCTTCTGACCGCTGTCCTCCCGAACTACGCCCATGCCAACGGCCCGCATGAAGCGGCGCTCTGAAAGTTTGAGCTTGGACTCTTTCCCGGTCTGGCGGTTCTTGCGGAGTTTGACTTCCGGCTGACCGTCTTTGAGGAAATCTTCGATCGGGTAAATCGCTCCCAGCAAGTAGCCCTAGAGTTGATAGCCAAATCCAAACTTGGTAAAAATCCGGCGATACTCCGTAAACTGCGGACTGTCAATCAGTTGAACCAATTGCTTTTTGAGCTTGAAGATTTCCTCCTCAATTTCGCAGTATTGCTTGGCGGCCCACCGAGTTTGGGGTTCGATGCCCGAACCGATCGTCGCCTCCAAAACGCGATCGTACTTTTTCGATTTTCGCCGTCCGGCCAGCCACCCCCACAGCAGCGGCGGCAATTCCTCTTGCAATTTTGCCGATCTCACTAGAGCAACTTCCGGACACTGCCACGCTAACTCCTGCCGCATTCGGTTGACGATTGGGCTTTGCACTCGGTTGAGGTGCTCCAGCCGCAGGCAAATGTGTTTGATTTGAGCGACTAGGGGGTCGCGAATCTTGAGGTAGCTGTCGGACCCTTTGTCAAAGTACCAGCAGGCGATCGCAAAAGCGTCAATGTCGTCAGTCTTTGCCCCGCTCTTGCCTTCCTTTCCCATCAGCTCTGCCCTGTAGTTTGGCAGTTTGCTGTTGGAAATCATCCGTACTTCGCAACCCCAGTCGCCAAGCTTGTTCATCCACAATTGCGCGTAGTTCATCCCGGTGGGATCGCAAATGGCTACAACTTTATCGGCTTTGAAGCTTTCAATTTTTGCCCTTAATTTATTCAAATTTTCAAAGTTCGAGCGAAACACTTCGATATCGGCGTCGAAATAGTCATCGCGGGGGTTGCTGGGTTTTTTCAGCATGAAGCACGCGGCAATTGACGACCGAGAAACGTCAATGCCGACGATTAAATATTTCATCTTGTTTGGGGAGAGAAAAAGTTGAAAGGACAAGGAGCCTACGAATCTCCCAAAAGCAAATTAATGCTTACTTCACTGATTAAGGCTCGTTTATTTGTCCGGTTTGATGCGGGCTGGCGCTTACGAAGGCAGGATAGCAACTAAGCTAATTTCACTTTTAAAGCGCCACTCGTCCGAGGACTCATCCCGCGACTCCCCATTATTAAGGGGAGTTTCGGCCGCTGAGTCGAGGCGGCCATCCTCAGGCGGTTTGTCAAAGAGACTCATCAATCTCTAAAAACTGTTTCAAAATCGAGTTGAGGTGCGCTTCGCTAGGCATCTCAGTTCCTAGTTGTTGTTTCAAGAATTTTAAATTTTCATCCATTAAGGCTTCTCTCGTTATTCCGTTTGAAATTGCAAGTTCTGACAAAAACTCTGTTGCCAGACAGCAGCTAGCAATTTTGAATTTTTCGTCTAACGGCAAATCGAAAATGGTCGTTCTGGGTTTAATCATTGGTAAGCAGTGATTGAATTGGTACTGACGAGAGCGACGTATACGTATATGTAGTCAAGGCTTTGAGTTAGCGCCCGCCCGAATTCCTCAGTTGAATGAATTCGCAGCAAGTAATTAGCCGCGTTGACGTACTCGCTCAAACACCTATCGCGCGGCTGCTTTCGCAATAATCCCCGCGCCTTGGCTTCCTTGATGCAGAGAAAGATTTCTTGTTTTTGAACTTCGCTAAAATCGCCGAATTGCTGTTTTGCCGACTCGATTAGCTTGGCAATCTGTTTAGTTTGGGATTGGGCTTTCATGATAAATTGGTAGATGGGCATTGTGAAAAAGAGTCAAGATAGCTCGGACGTGCGAGCGGTCAAAGTTATGAATTGACCGCTTTTTATTGTTTTTAAATGATTGGCACTTTGACCCTAAAAGCTTGTTGCATGGGATTCTCGCGGTAAGTTGCCAGGTAGTTGGCTAGAGATGCGGTAATTTGTTCGTCGCTGATTTCATTCATTTCGATGTTGACTTGTTCTGATATTCTTGAAAGCAAAATCTCTGCGTCTGCCCCTGTTATCCTTTGCAATGTTGATAAAACCATTGCGCTAAATAGTGCAGTCCCGAAAATAATAGTTTGCTCGTTAATGGGTAAATCTGTCATCGTGCCAACTGCGACGGGTTGCGGGTTGCTGTCGTCGGGAATTATTCGGATTGCTTGAAGGTTTAGCTCGCAAGTATCCAGGCAAGTGCTGAGCGTTTCGGCGAGTTCTTCGAGTTCGCGGTAATTGCCCTGACTCTTTAAAATCAAATCGTCGGCGTGCAGTCCTAGGGCTACAATTTCGGCTTTTATTTCAGGACGAAACGTGGGCAACTCAGAATGCCTGTAAGTGAAAGTATTGTGAGACATGGTTTTAAAAAACTAATTAGGATGAGTCCGACACTT
>NZ_JAUBSF010000192.1:0-2568 GCF_036704615.1 Microcoleus sp. K4-B3 | reverse complement strand
CGGGGCAATCACTTCCGGCTTGAATTTTTCAAATTTACAACCATCAATTCTATTTAAAGACTTGCGGAATGTGGGTTCCACATTTCCCCTGACCCCGTAGTTTCGGAGCACGGCATCCGCGCTGAATTGGGATTGCATTTTGATGCAAATGTACCCGGCAGCGCGGGCTGTGTAGTGCTGAAAAATCGGGAGGGGTGGCGGCGGTTTTGCGATCGGCTCGCGTCGATCGCAGACAGCGGCGTAAAAACTTTGCCTTTAATTGTGAAGTATTAAAGCTCTTAACGCTATATGTAGTGTTGCAATGAAGCTGCATCAACACCATATATAGTGTTAATCCCTGATAGGGTTTTAGGTGGTTAGCACCAGCGTGTAAGACTGCCCTTTTTTCAATCCCTGGTAGGGAGTCGCTGGGAGGCTGACATCCCGCAAGACTTGTACAGCGCAAGCTTATTGTCAGCCACCAAAATAATATCATTTATCGTTGGGGATTCTGCGTAGCAATTCTTAACGCCAGCAATATATTTCCAGGGTCGAGAGCTTGGTAAAGTATAACGAGGCCGATCGGGCTGCCTGCCGAAGACGAACAGACAGGGGCGATCGATCGCCCGCAGTAACCGACAACTGAAACTCAGAGTAGTTATAAGCAGAAATCCAATAAACATATGGTAGATTCCCTCAAAAAACCCACTTTTGAAGAAATGCGGCCGGGAGTGAAAGCCCCAGCCAAAGAAACTATTCTCACGCCGAGATTTTACACAACAGACTTTGACGAGATGGCCAAAATGGACATCTCGGTAAATGAAGCCGAACTGCAAGCAATTATTAAAGAGTTCCGCGTTGACTACAACCGCAACCACTTCGTGCGGGATGCCGAGTTCGAGCAATCTTGGGAACACATCGACGGCGAAAAGCGCCAGTTGTTCATTGAATTCCTGGAACGTTCCTGCACCGCTGAGTTTTCTGGCTTCTTGCTCTACAAAGAGTTGGCACGCAAGCTCAAGGACAAAAATCCAGTGCTGGCCGAAGGTTTCTTGCTGATGTCCCGCGACGAAGCGCGGCACGCCGGATTCCTCAACAAAGCCCTCTCGGACTTTAATTTGTCCCTGGATTTGGGTTTCTTGACAAAGAGCCGCAGTTACACATTCTTTAAGCCGAAGTTTATTTTCTACGCGACTTACTTGTCGGAAAAAATCGGTTATTGGCGCTACATCACCATTTATCAGCACTTAAAAGCCCATCCTGAAGACCAGATTTATCCAATTTTCCGATTCTTTGAAAATTGGTGCCAGGATGAAAACCGCCACGGAGATTTCTTCGATGCGGTGATGAGAGCTCAGCCTCAGATGTTGAACGATTGGCGCGCTAAGCTTTGGTGCCGTTTCTTCTTGCTGTCAGTGTTCGCGACAATGTATCTCAATGATATCCAGCGCGCCGGTTTTTATCGATCGCTCGGTCTCGATGCTCGCGAATACGACATCGAAGTGATTAAAAAGACCAACGAAACAGCCGGCCGCGTATTCCCCGTCATGCTCGACGTGAACAACCCCGAGTTTTACGAACGGCTGGATATTTGCCTCAAGAACAATCAGCAGTTGACAGCAATTGTTGCTTCTGAAACTCCGAAATTCTTGCAATTCTTCCAAAAATTGCCTTTGTATTTGTCGAACGGCTGGCAATTAGTGAAGCTGTACTTCATGAAAACAATTGAATCACCTTCTGTACAGGGTGCAGTCCGTTAAGTTTTGATTTTTCATCCTCTGTGACGGCGGTTCTGCGACAAGCGGGGCCGCTTTTTTTTGGTATCCAGATTCACCCCAAAAAGTTCTCGCCAGACTTACACTCGCCCGCAATTGGAATTGATGCTGGTTTTCCCTAAAATTTATCGCCATTCCCCCTGAAGGTTAAAAGCCGCCCAGTAATAAGGAGAACGCCACTCTTCCTGCTTCCACATTTCCAGTTGCGCCGCCCTCAATGCTGCTGCTGGTGTTAACCCTTTTTTCAGCATTCCCTGATAGAAACTTGACATTAACGTAGCCGTTCCTTCATCGTCCACACTCCACAAACTCACCACCACTCGCTGAGCCCCTGCATACATAAATCCCCGTGTCAATCCTACCATCCCCTCGCCTTGAACGATCTGCCCCATTCCGGTTTGACAGGCACTTAACACTATTAAATCGGCTGCTAATTTGAGATTGAAAATATCAGTAAGTCTCATGAACCCGTTTAAGGGATTCCCCTTTTCGTCTACCAGCGACAGGACGATTCCCGACAGTTCCGGGTGAGCGCTATTGGCGAAACCGTGAGTGGCAACATGAATGATTTTATATTGGCTTAAATTTGGGCTAGTTGCTGTGGCACGACTGGCTGCAAAATCCAAAAATTCAGTGCGAGAATTAGCCGGGAATAACGCTTGAATAATCTGAGATTCTTGGCGTGTAAAATTTAAACGGTCAAACTGTCCGTTCTTATCGTCTCTGGCTCGACTTAAACCAGGGTAAGAGCATCTCAATCATGCTTGACAAAAGCACTTGAGAATTTGCATCATATAGTCATTATTCATCGCAG
>NZ_JAUBSF010000087.1:0-28430 GCF_036704615.1 Microcoleus sp. K4-B3 | reverse complement strand
TCGATTATCGACTCTCAAGGTCGTGTCATCAACACTTGGGCTGATGTGATCAACCGCGCTAACTTGGGTATGGAAGTGATGCACGAGCGCAATGCTCACAACTTCCCTCTCGACTTGGCTGCTAGTGAAGTCACCCCAGTAGCAATGGTTGCTCCTTCTATCAACGGCTAAGTTTTAGCCCCAGATAAACAGAAAGCGCTCCTAGTAATAGGGGCGCTTTTTGTTTGGGAAAAAATAATTTTATCGACATCCTTTTTCCTTCTTCCTTCTATCCGTTACCCACATTACATCCATCCGTTGCCTTCCTTCTTCCTTCTTCTTTCTTCTTTCTTCCTTCATCCTTTAATTTTTTATGATTACTATAGAATATGGCCACTAAGCCGATCGAGATACAATGCGACATACTCCACGCGCGAAATCTCATATTATGGTCTAGGATTCCCATAGTCGGACTCAGGATATGTTGGACTTGCCGTAGAGTGTTCGCTAGCAGCAATGCAATTGTGTCAATTCCAGAATCTAACCATAGACGAATGTAGCTGATCGGAGTCGCTCCTCACCGTCCCAAGCGCTCTATCTGTAAGGAGGATTTGTATATGAAAGATGGACAAGAAGTACGCCGCGTCTCCACAGCAGTGATTGCCGGTGTTTGCGGGTTAGCTTTAGTGGCAGGAGGGGGCATTGCCTGGTGGACGGCGAACCGTTCGCCAACCCCTGCAGACACGCACTCTTCCGCTCCGACTACCGCTCCGGCGCTGTCCCCAAGTCCTGCGGAATCCCCTGCTGTAATTATCCCGGTACCCCCTCCAAATCCTGTCCAAGCGCCTACAGCTCAGACGCCTACCGCTCAGACGCCTACAGCTCAGACGCCTACCGCTCAGACGCCTAACGCTCAGACGCCTAACGCTCAGGCATCAAAGTCGCCTCAGCCCAAGCCTTTGCCGCAGCCAGCAGCCCAGACAGTGCAAGTCTACTGGGTTAAAGATGCCAGTGGCAAATTTGAGGGAGTTCCTACGAAAGTAGCTGTCAAACAAGCGGACAAGCCTGATGCAACTTTACAAGCTGCTTTTAACAGTTTGTTGGCCGGGCCCAAGGATGCAAATGTTTCTAGCGAAATTCCTAATGGGACAAAACTCCGGGGTTTGAGTGTCAAGAATGACGGAGTTTATGTCGATTTGTCGGCAGAATTTACTTCGGGGGGAGGTAGCAATTCAATGACTGGCCGGTTAGGGCAAGTTATCTATACGGCTACGAGTTTACAACCGAATACCAAGGTTTGGATTTCGGTCGAAGGCAAGCCTTTAGAACTTTTGGGTGGCGAAGGTTTGGAGGTGGCTCAGCCGAGTACCCGCCAAAGTTTTGACAAAAATTTTCCCCTTTAGTAATTATGAGTCATTAGTGAGAAGTCATTAGTTAGGAGTCATTAGTCATCGGTCTGAAGACAGAGAGTAGGGATTGATAACTGATGACTGATGACTGATGACTGGCGACTAATTTTTAGTGCTTGGTAGTCAGGCTAAATGCGCGAAAGTGTAGGGCTTGCTGTTCGATCCGGCTGGCAAGCCGATCGCACACCATATTACACAGCTCGAAAATTAACTCGTCCTGCACCTTATAATAGGCTGAAGTCCCTTCACTCCGGCGAGTAAGGATACCAGCTTGGAGCATGAGTTTTAGGTGCTTAGAAACATTGGCTTGACTCGTTTGAGTAGCTTCCACCAACTCTTGCACGCATTTTTCGCCGTCGCGAAGCAAGTTCAAAATTCGTAAACGCATTGGCTCGCTCAAAATACTGAAATACTCAGCAACTTGTTGCACAACCTCTTGCGGGACAGGCTGGGATGACTTCATCAAACTCACCGGAGAGAAGTGATCTGGAACTATTAGCATTTATTCCATAACAATAAAGTAATCTTTTAATCCGGATTAATTCGCATCAAAACTTGACCGTATTCCACAGGTTCCCCATTTTGAACTAAAATTTCCATCACTTGACCGGACACTTCATCAGCATCGATCTCGTTCATCAGCTTCATCGCTTCGATAATACAAACTGTCTGGCTGACCTTGATGCGATCGCCCACATTGACAAAAGGCGGCTCGTCGGGAGCAGCAGCGCGATAAAAGGTTCCTACCATCGGCGAGATAATTGGCACCCATTTCGTATCGACAGGAGCAGTCACGGCAGCAGGCACGGCGACTGGTGTGGTGGCAGGGGCCTCAGCCAGAGCTGCTCCTACATTTTGGTCAACAGCAGGAGGTGAGGCTAAGCTGGGGCTAGCAACAGCGCCCAACGCGCTCGGAGCGACTGTCGCCACGGCAGCAGGGAGCGCAGCAGCGGTGCCTGGTGAACTTGCCAGAATGCCTTTGCGCACTGTCAGTTCAAGATCCCCACTTTTTAAGGTCAGTTCCGAAATGCCTGTTTTGTCTAATACAGTTAGGAGTTCGCAAAGCTGGTTTAAGTCTAGTTGCACAGCAGATTCAAGGGTAATTGAGAATTGAAAATTGAGAATTGAAAATTGAAAATTAGGAATCCGGCGAAGCTAGGAGAATTCACCGAGTTTGGAGGCCAAAGGGATAGTTTTTAAGCTGTGAGCGATGAGTGTTGAATTTTGACTTCTTTAACTCATAACTCAGAACTAAAAACTAAAAACTCCCTTTTCCTCCGTCGTTTCTACTCTCGGCCGAGGTACTTGTCTTCACGAGTATCAATCCGAATCCGTTCTCCAATGGAAATAAATAGAGGCACCATAACCTGAGCTCCGGTGGAGACGATCGCGGGTTTGCTGCCACCGGTGGCAGTATCTCCTTTGACTCCCGGATCGGTTTGCAGCACTTCCAAGACAACAGAGTTGGGCAGTTCCACTTCCAGGATTTGGTCGTTCCAGCGAAGGATGTTGACTTCCATCCCTTCACTGAGGTACTTGACACGATCGCCTATTTGCTTGGCACTGAGGCGACTTTCCTCGTAAGTTTCCATATCCATAAAGACGAACTGGTCGCCCTCTTTATAGGTATGCTGCATCGCGCTCTTTTCCAGGTTGGCTTGAGGCATGGTCTCGCCGGCCCGGAAGGTTTGTTCTACTACGTTTCCGGTTTGGACGTTTTTTAATTTTGTCCGCACGAAAGCCGAGCCTTTTCCTGGCTTGACGTGGAGGAATTCGATAACCCGCCACACGCCGTTATTCCATTCAATTGAAACACCTGGTCGAAAGTCGTTACTGGAGATCATATAAATTTTTGCGGGCAATCCCGTCGCCTTGCCGGCACGGGGGAACTACAGTCAGTCGATTTTAGATTTTAGATTTTAGATTTTAGATTTACTCCACAGATGAATTTGGGAGATTGAACCTTGGTCTAAAATTTTGATCTCTCCACGACAGGAGTCTGGGGATTGTATCCGTTTTTGAGCGGGTCAGGTTAAAGCTGCTGTCTAGCTGACGGCATCAAAAAAGCAATTGGCATTTTATTTTACCGTTCAAAGGGGGCAAGTGCTGTACGGAAAGCTAAAAAGCTCTCAAGGGAAGGAAGTTCGGCAACGAATTGTGTAGGGCATTTAAGGGATAGAAGGCCGACAGCGCTGTGGGAAGATAATAGAGGCAATAAAAGTTAAAGTTATGTTGCATTGGCCTAATTTCTCGATCGATACGTGCAAGCGCTGGGTCAAAACCCTCGCTTTAGCACTCCTGCTGTTCACTCTCGGACTGAGTTTCAGTGCAGTCTCCCATGCCAAACGCCCCAGCAGCAGTATGCCTGCTGGGAATGCGATTACCGACGGCCGGGCGCTGCTGCGCTTCGCTTTACCTATTGACAATCAGACTGTGCGAGATTTGCAAATCAGTCTCGAAGACATTGGCAACCACATACGGTCTAAACGTTGGGGGCCCATTAGCAGCGATGTCAGCAAGGCTTCCAGGATTCTCAATCTTCGGGAATCTGAAATTTTAGAGAGTATTCCCGAGGCCAAAAAGCCGGAAGCTGAGGTGCTACTTGCACAAGTCAAGGAGGGAATTGCTCAACTGGAAAAGGCTGTTGAGGCTAAAGACAAGGAAAAAGTGATTGACTTGAAACCCACAATCCTGGGTTCGGTAGGCGAAATCGAAGAGTTGATGGTGACAAAGTTTCCGTTTGAAGTGCCGGCAAAATATGCTAATCTGCCTCAACTGAAAGGGCGCGCTACTGTGGCCGTACAAACTGAAAAAGGGGAAATTACTGTAGTGGTTGACGGCTACAGCGCGCCGGTTACGGCTGGTAATTTTGTGGATTTAGTCGATCGAGGTTTTTATGACGGTTTACCGTTTATTCGATCGGAAGAATCCTACGTTTTGCAAACCGGAGACCCCGAAGGCAAGGAAGAGGGTTTTATTGACCCAGGTACTGGCAAATACCGGAATGTTCCGCTGGAAGTGCTCGTCAGAGACGAAAAGGAGCCTGTTTACGGGATTACTCTAGAAGATGCGGGGCGCTATCGCGACGAGCCTGTTTTGCCTTTTTCTGCTTTCGGTACTGTGGCAATGGCGCGCAAGGAAGCTGAACCCGACAGCGGTTCTTCTCAGTTTTTCTTTTTCTTGTTTGAACCTGAACTCACGCCCGCTGGCCTGAATCTGTTGGACGGCCGGTATGCTGTTTTTGGTTACATGATTGAAGGAAAAGAAGTTTTGGAGAAACTGAAGCAGGGAGACAAGATTGTATCTGCTAAGGTGATTGAAGGGAAGGACAATTTGGTTCGACCTCAAATTTGATCTTCTATGAGGGCGATTGAAATCGCTTCTTGTCAAACAAAGCCCGCCTGCGCGGGCTAGAAAAATCAATTAGGTAAGTTAAACTTTCTGTTTTCGGCGATTGAAATCGCTGCTACACGAGCCAGGCCCGCAAGGCAAAGGGTATAATAATCAATCACGTAAGTTAAACTTTAATCAACGTCATTATGTCCACCTATTTAGCTTCGTTATTCAATTTAGCAACTCGATCGCTCTTATGGCAATTTTAGAATTTTTATTGGTAATTGGTTTGGGGGGATTCGCAGGCTTGTTGATTGTAAAAAATCTGAATGAAAGCAAGCAAAAGCAGCGGTTAGATGAGGCTTTTTATCAGTTGTTGGAAACTCAAAACAGTCAAATTTCCCTGATTCAACTGGCGGCTAATGCAAGGGTTGAGGCTGAAGTTGCTCAGCAGTATTTAACTCGGCAAGTTAAGATTTTTTCAGCGGTTTTAGAGGTAGATGATGAAGGGGATACTTTTTATAGGTTTCCTAGGTTGCGCTTGCCGCCGAGTTCCGGTAAGGAATGGTGAAGTGAGAAAGTGCGATCGGCTAATTCCAAATTATGAAAGTTAAAGATATCGGTGAACAAGGTCTTTTAAGAATATTGCAAAAATTCTGCCCCGCAGAGATAGTGGGTGATGATTGCGCTGTCATGGCTACAAATCCCAACCAATCTCTCGCTATCACTACAGATATGCTGGTGGATGGAGTGCATTTTAGCGATCGCACTACGGGGCCTTATTACGCAGGATGGCGCGCCGCAGCGGCAAATTTGTCGGATCTGGCGGCTATGGGAGCAACACCTCTGGCGGTGACTGTAGCCCTCGCTGTGGCGGCGGATACGGCTGTGGAGTGGGTTGAAGAGTTTTATCGGGGGATGACGGCTTGCTTGCAAGAATATGATACGCCGATCGTCGGTGGAGATGTTGTGCGATCGCCCGTGGTAACGGTGGCGATTACTGCTTTTGGAGAGGTTGAGTGCGATCGTACCATTAGTAGGTCAAATGCCCGATCGAATTGGGCGATTGTCGCTACTGGCGTTCACGGAGCCTCCCGCGCGGGATTAGAATTGCTGTTAAATCCAGAATTCGGGCAAAATCTGGGAAAGGGCGATCGAGCTTCTTTAATTCTCGCTCACCAGTGCCCTAAACCGAGGCTCGATGTTTTGCCGGTTGTTTGGGAAATATTGGGTTGTGAATCTGCGATGGAA
Organism: Microcoleus sp. K4-B3; assembly: GCF_036704615.1. NCBI lineage: Bacteria > Bacillati > Cyanobacteriota > Cyanophyceae > Oscillatoriales > Microcoleaceae > Microcoleus > Microcoleus sp. K4-B3. Next base: position 22,458 of record NZ_JAUBSF010000087.1, on the reverse strand, counting down.
CCCCCCCTCAGTCCCCCCCTTACCAAGGGGGGGAAGCAAGATTTCAATTCTCCAGGTGCGATGGAACCCCCCCTCAGTCCCCCCCTTACCAAGGGGGGGAAGCAAGATTTCAATTCTCCCCCCCTTAGCAAGGGGGGGCCGGGGGGGGTTAAATCCCCAATTGCAATCGCCGGAATGGACAGCAGCGACGGTTTAGCTGATGCGATTATTCAAATTTGTCGGGCTAGCGGTGTAGGCGCAAAAGTCGATCGCACAAAAATACCAATTCCCGATATTTTCAGCGAAATAGTATCAACCGAAAAAGCTTTAGATTGGGCATTATACGGCGGAGAAGACTTCGAGTTAGTGCTGTTTTTGCCGATAGCGAATGCTAAGTTATTGGTAGAAAAAATAGGAAATGGAGCCGCGATTGTGGGAATCGCTACCGATAGCACCGATATCTGGTTGATTGATAGCAGCGGTATTTATCCTGATACTGTATTAAAGCTCGATCGAGGATTTCAACACTTCTGAATTATCTGTTAGTCCGCATAGACAACTGCCAGATTATTTTGTGTCGTTTGCCATTGTTCGGAAAAGCATCGCGGGTGCGGACTTCTAATGCCGCCGTGTAAAATGCGATCGCCCGTTATATCAATTCCGGCTAGGCCGGAATGATATAGAGGACACGGCAGTGCCGTGTCCCTACGCCAGATTTATTGTAGGGAGACGGCACTGCCGTGTCCTGATTTTGGGTGATATTAATTCCGATGCAACCGGAATTGATATTACTGATTTTCCGCCAGCGAATCGTTGATTCTGTTATTGTAGGCAATAGCCAGATTATTTTGAGTTTGCGTCCATTTTTCGCTTCCTGGTTCCCGATTATTTAAAACTATTTGATAACCTGTAATGGCAATTTCAATATTGTTAGCTCTATTACCGCTGGGAAAGTCACTAATATGAACACTCAAATTTTCAATCAGGCTGATAATTGAGCTAATTGTTTCTGAGTTTTCGCCGTCAATTAACTTCTGGGCTACTTCCTGTAAAATCTCGGCAAAACGGGCATTGAGGAGATGTTGCCGTTGTTCGAGCATGGGGTAAATTACTGCAATATCGCTATTACTATCTTGTTCGGCTCGCAATAATTCTAGGAAAAAGTTTGCATAGTCTTGGAAATTTTCACTTTCAGAGTTATTGCTATCTCCGTCATCGTTCATATCGATGAATTGCCGTAGCTGACTGGCTAGATTTCGGAGGAAATTAGCGCCATTCTCGCCTCCTTGTTCTGCTAAGGTTGATGCTACTAACTCGCAAGTTTCCAGAAATCCGCGATCGAGCAATTCTGAGTTATCCTGTAATATCTGCGGTTCCTCTCCGTTGGGGCAATTCAGCAGGGTGTGAATTAATTGCAGATAGGCTTGAGCGCGGTTTTCTTCCATTGTGGGGAGTTGTGAATAACACCGGGATTTATTTTATCATGATTGGGGGTGGGTTTTTGGGTTTCTTTCTAATTTTTGATGATTTTGACCAATAATTTCTTGATGGTACAAGCCCGCGGATTTATCCGTGGAATCAATCCAAAATCTAAAATCTAAAATCCTCAAGCCCCCGAATTTATCCGTCGGGTCAATCCAAAATCCAAAATCTAAAATCTAAAATCGAATGACCGCAGATGTTAGCGGATGTACGCGGATGGACGCGGATAAATACGGTTATCTGGGTTTGCAGTTAATGTTAACGCCTAGATAATGCTACTTTGGGCATTAATCTATCCAAAATTTGCTCGATCGCAATTACTGTCCAATCAATATCAGCTTCTGTTGTTTCTCGTCCGAGAGTTAAGCGAATTCCACCAACGGCGCCGCTTTCGTCATATCCCATTGCTAATAATATCGGACTGGGAGTTAGTTTCCCGCTGCTACAAGCAGAACCGGAACTAATGCCAATTCCTGCTAAATTTAGCTGCCGCACCAGAGTTTTGCCTGTGATTCGCTCTGTGTATCTCTGTTGATAAGGGCGGGAGGAAGGGGAGACGATGCAAAAACTGACGTGGTGTGGCAGCCGACAATATCTATCGCCTGTTGGTACTAAACTTGGTACATGAGCTAATCGGTCAAAAAGCCGATCGCGCAATCCAATTAACCTCGGCGTTTCCACATCTATTTCCTGCAATGCTAACTCCGCCGCCACCCCAAAACCGACAATTGCCGGCAGCGCTTGCGTCCCGGAACGCAGTTTCAATTCTTGGCCACCACCGCCTAACATTGGCACTAATTCTATTCCTTGACGCACGTAAAGCGCCCCCGCACCTTGCGGCCCGTAAAGTTTGTGACTGGAAACCGAAAGCAAGTCTACGGGCAATTTCTGCACGTCAATCTGCAGCTTGCCGGCAACTTGAACTGCATCGGTATGAAACATGATATTGCGATCGCGCGCAATTTGTCCCAAGGCCTCTATTGGTTGCAGCGTCCCAACTTCGCTTTGTCCGTAAATAATTGAAATTAACACTGTATTCGATCGCAGCGACTCTTGCAAATCCAAAGGGTGAATTCGCCCAAATTTATCCACCGGTAGGCGCGTCACTTCCCATCCCAACTGTTCGAGTTGTCGCGCCGGTTCTGCTACTGCGGAATGCTCTACGCTGGAGATAATGATATGCTGCGGCTTTGTATAAAGACGGGCAATTCCCATTATTGCCAAATTGTCCGCTTCCGTGCCGCCACTGGTAAAAATTATCGATTCCGGTAGCGCGTTAATCAAGCTAGCAACCTGCATTCTCGCTAATTCTAAAGCTGTGGCCGCCCTTTGTCCCCACTCGTGCAAGCTGGAAGGATTTCCCCACTGCTGAGTCAGGGCTATTTGCATGGCTTGAATCGCTTCTGGGCGCGGTGGCGTTGTGGCGCTATAGTCGAGGTAAATTTGCATGATTTTAATGAGTTAGTTGTTAGTTGTTAGTTGTTAGTTGTTAGTTGTTAGTTGTTAGTTGTTAGTTGTTAGTTGTTATTGGTTATTTGTCAAGAGTCTGTGGGTGGTTTGCTTTTGGGTATTTTCTTAATTTTCAACGCTTGAGTATTTGCTTTGCTTTGAATTGAGTTTAGGTAAGCGTTGAGTTTGGGAGATAGTTCGTCTATTAAAGGTTTTATGCGCTCGATTTGCTCGGTGGTTAACAGGTGTCGGGCACAAGCTAATCTTAACCAGTGTCTTGTTTCATGCAGTGACCGCCTGGCTATTTTGATAAAACGTTGATTATCATTGTAGTTATACCGCCCATTCCCCTCGGCAATATTAGCACCAATACTATCGACTGACCTAACCAATTGTTGCCCCACTGTATTTTTAGCAAAGAAATCCCAGGATTGAACAATAAACCAAACTTCATTAGAAATTTGCTCTGCTAATTGATAAACCTGCAACTCTTGAAACCTAACCATACATTTAAAAGTTGAACATTGAACAATTATAACATCTTCAAAAAAAAAAGCACAACTAACCAATAACAACTAACCAATAACAACTAACCAATAACCAATAACTAACTTCCTGGTTTGCAGACGTTGTAGTCTTCGTGCGACAAAACTTTTTGGGGAATTAAAAAAGTGCCGCAATCTTCACAAAGCATTCTGTAGTTGCGCGTTACAGGAATACTGACGATCAAACGGTTGTGACGCAGGCGTTTGCCGCCGAAATCTCTGTAATTCTTATTTTCTCCCAAAGCTGCTATAATGGCGCGAGCTTTAGTGACTACGTGGTCGGGCAGACCTCTGAGATCGATGATATCTCTAGCAAATGATGCTTCCCTCCGTTGTTTTTTGGTTTGTTTTTCTGCCAGCTCTTCAACGTAATGCTGCTGGGCTACCAACTCTTGCGTGCAGCGATGGCACGCTTTACCATATCCTTTGTGACCGCACGGAAAAATTCTTTTTCTTTTAGCCATAAAGCAGGGGTATCGGGTTTGACCCACGCCCCTGATTGCTGCTACCCTACCAGTGATGCTTCCGGCATCGAGGCAGTTCTACAAGACGCAAAATCTCTTCCCTTGCATAAATTTAATAAGTTGTAACTTTACTTGCTCCCATAGCTTTGAACTGTCGGAAGGCTAATAACCTCTATATTTTTTAAAATTTTGTGGCTGTATTGTATTATCATTTACTCGGTTTCTGTTGTGCAGGGCTGCTGGCGATCAATCTGGCGGGCTGTGGACAAACAAAGCAAGACGTGCAGGATTTACCTCTGAGTCTGGCTCCATTGCCTCAAGACCCCTTGTTGCAAGTATACTTCAATCAGTCGATCGCTTCGAGTTATACAGAGCCTTACCGCCAGCAAACTAGATTTGGAGATGATTTGGAAAAGTTGGTCGCTGTTGCGATCGCCAGTGCTGGATCGACGGTGGATGTAGCAGTTCAGGAGTTTCGCTTGCCCAGTATTGCGAGGGTTTTGGCAGAGCGGCAGCGATCGGGAATTAAAGTGAGATTAATTGTCGAACAGATGTATAGTCGCCCTTGGAGCGATTTTACAGCCCAGGAGTTGGCGAAATTACCGGAAAGAGAGCGCGATCGTTATAGCGAATTTGTCCAACTTGCCGATACCAATAAAGACGGTAAATTGACGGTCGAGGAAATCAAGCAAAACGATGCTTTGGTAATTGTCAAAAATGCGGGAATTCCTGTAATTGACGATACTGCTGACGGCAGTAAAGGCAGCGATTTGATGCACCACAAATTTGTGGTAATTGACGGCCAAACCGTAATCGTCACTTCTGCTAATTTTACCACAAGCGATATACACGGCGATTTCAAGACAGCAGCAAGTCGCGGTAATGCGAACAATTTGCTGAAAATTGAAAATCCTCGAGTAGCGCAACTATTTACTCAAGAATTTAACATGATGTGGGGCGACGGGCCCGGAGGCAAACCGGACAGCAAATTTGGCATTAAAAAGCCGTTTCGTCAAGTGCAAAAAGTAAGAGTAGGGAATGCGACAGTTGCGGTGCAATTTTCGCCGACGGCTGCAACTTTGCCTTGGGAAAAAAGCGGCAACGGTTTGATAAATCGAACTTTGGGTAGTGCGAAAAAGTCTGTTGATTTGGCACTGTTTGTATTTTCGGCTCAGCGGTTGTCAAATACTCTGGAAATTGAAGCTAGGCGAGGAGTTGCGGTGCGAGCTTTAATTGACTCTAATTTTATTTATCGCTCTTACAGTGAAGGTTTGGATATGATGGGTGCGACTTTCATCCAAGATTGCAAGTTAGAAGCTGACAATCGCCCTTGGAGAAAGCCGCTGACTGCGGTGGGAGTGCCGCTGTTACCAATGGGCGATCGCCTGCACCACAAATTCGGCGTTGTGGACGGCAAAACGGTGCTTACAGGTTCTCACAACTGGAGTGAGGCGGCAAATCACGGGAATGACGAGACGCTGCTGGCGATCGAGAGTCCCACAGTTGCGGCCCATTTTGAGCGGGAGTTCGATCGGCTTTACAAAGGTGCAATCTTGGGAATTCCCGCCCGAATCAAACAGAAAATTGACGCTAAGAAAAAAGAGTGCGATTCACTACAAGCAGCATCAAAATCTGCGAACGCTAAACCTCAAATTGCTGGTAAAAAGTTAGTTAATTTGAATGCAGCGAGTCAGGAAGAATTAGAAACTTTGCCTGGGGTTGGCCCGAAGTTAGCTGAGAGAATTATTGCAGCGCGGCAACAGCAACCTTTTACCTCTTTGGAGGATGCAGAACGAGTGCAGGGAGTCGGGGAAAAACTATTAGAAAAATGGCGCGATCGAGTAACTTGGTAGTTAACTTCGTACTCAGGACTACATTCATGACTCTACCAAGTTCGCAGTCAGGACTTCAGTTTTTCCTTTCGCCACTCAACATCAAGGACTAAAGTCATGACTGTAAAACTATCCGAGCGACTTTGACAACATATCTGCTCTCAAGTTAAAATAATAACTTGTCAACAAAAGGCTATCTATTAACATTAGAGGTAGAGAGAAATGAAACAAGCCCGAATTTTTACGGGGAGGCCACAAATTAAATTTATAGCTATTTTGCTGGGGGCAATTTTTTTGACGCTAGCAGCTTTCACAGTCAGCGCCCAGCAGACTAACGAAGCACAATTTAGAGTCAAAAACGAAAATAGTTTTAATATTAATTTGATTCAATTTAAGCGCATTGAATATGTAGGTGCGTGTGCCGGTACTGCGATCTCCCCTGATTCGCAAAGCGCTCGATTTGTTTCCAGCAAGACTCCTCCCGGCCCTAACAGAAGGGTGGTGATTAAAAATGTGACTGAGGGCATGGAAACTAACCCCTATCCTTACACAGATAGAGGTTACAACAAAGGTGAGTTTTCCGAAGATTTTGGATTTAAGTTGGGTAACAGTCACAAAACACAAACTTTTTCGGTTTTAGAGGGAAAAAATAAGTTTCTCTATGAAATTAAAGAAAATAATCAAGTTATAGACCAGGGTTCGCTTACCGCTGAAGTGTCTATACAAAATTTGGGTATTTTTCCCCGTCAGCAAATTTGTGAAGATAAGGTAGAATGTCGGGATACTTCTGATTGTCGCGACAGTAAAGGCAGAAAAAGAAGTTGCAGACGACAGTGTTTTCCTGTTCAAAAGTGTAGCTGTCCGTAATTACTTCGATCCCTAAAATTATTTTCTTTAATTAACGGCAGAAGACAAAGAGAAATAAAAAATCAGAAAAAAGATAAGTTATTTTCAAGGAAGAGGGGCAACCACGCACGATTGCCCCTCTTCCTTGAAAATTTTTGCTTCAAGTAATGGGGTGAAAGTAAAATGCTGCTCCTAACACGATATATGTGGCTAAAAGCAGCACTCCTTCGAGCCAATTAGAGCGCCCGTCGATACTGATTAGATTGGCAATTGTCACTGCAATGGCAACTGCAACTACTTCAAACGGATTGAAGTTTAAATCCATCGGCTGATGAATTACTAATCCGATAATCACCAACACTGGCGCTACCAGCAAAGCAACTAGCAAACTAGAACCCATCGCGACAGAAACTGACAAATCCATATTGTTTTTCATCGCAACTCCCACCGCAGTTACATATTCGGCCGCGCCGCCAACAATCGGCAACAGAATTACCCCTGTAAACAGCGGCGTCAATCCCAATCCTTTGGTAGTTTCTTCGACAACGCCAACGAAAATTTCTGATTCAAAAGCAACGGCAACAGTTGAGGCAACTAGCACTCCTATCCACAGCCACAAATTAGGTTTGTGCGTAGTAGATTCCTCTTTTGTATTTTGAGGATTTTCTGACTCTAGTTCTAGTAAGCCGACTTCGTAAAGATAGCTGTGAGTTTTTAATGAAAATAGCAGAGTTAAAGCGTAAACTGCTATTAGGACGATCGCAGTTATTAAGGAAAGATTCTGGATAGCTGCGGGTTCGACTCCATTGGAGGTGTAAATTACCATTGTTGGGAGCAGAATTGCAATCACTGCTAGAGTCATTGTGGAACCGTTCACCCGCGCGATAATTGGCTTAAATTCTTGTTCTTTGTAGCGTATGCCTCCTAGCAGCATGGAAAATCCCATGACTAAGAGTAAGTTGCTGATAATGGTGCCGGTTATGCTGGCTTTCACAATGTCAATTAAGCCGGCTTTCAGGGCAACTATGGCAATAATTAATTCTGTAGCATTGCCGAAGACTGCATTTAATAAGCCCCCTATGGAGGGGCCTGTAACGATCGCCACTTCTTCTGTTGCTGTGCTCAACCAGATAGCCAGAGGTATAATGCCTAAAGCGGATGTGATGAAAACTGCGAGGGAGCCCCAGTGCAAATACTCAGCGGCGATGGAAATGGGGATGAAAATTAACAGCGCTATGGAAAGAATTTTTTTGATTGACATAGGAACTCGGATGGTGTACGGCAGTGTGAGGTCGAGTTGTCGGGGCGCCAAGTTGAGTTTACATGATTCAACTGTTGCCTGACAATTCCTGGGGCAAGGGCGATTGGACGTTTTAACCCCAGATGCACACAGATTAACGCAGACAGATATTTAATGAAGGTTAATTCTTTAAACTTGGCAGTTTTCTATCTGAGAAAAAGTCCGCCGTCATTCCGAATCCTTAAAGATGTTTTATCCAAACCTAAATCATTCGTCTCGTCTAATCTTACTTCTACTGTTCCTTCGCCAACAGGTTTCAAACTGGGTTTCAATAATGCGCCATCTGGTCGCCTAAATACAATTGAGACCGGTAGTGTCAATGCTGGCAGCGCGACTGTTGAATTTTCTGCTAAACTGCGGCGGTTAGTCTGTCCAGCTACCTGATAAAATAGTCGATCGTTGGTTTTATTTGTTAATCTAACATTGACTTTGCCATTGACGGGAACTATCTTGCCGTCAGGAGCTCTTTCTAATTCGTTAGTTTGGGATATTTCGCTAGCAAAAGTCGCATTGTCGGTGAAAGGCAAAAAACTGTTGCCTGGTACGGCTAAGCTGACAGCCAGTAGACTTGCCACCCAGGTTTTGTCGATCCCTAATCTGCACATTTATTTTTTGTGTTAGATGAAGTACGCGCGTGCGAAGCTATCCCGAAGGGAATCGCCCTGGCTTCAAAGCACTAATTAAACGAAGGAAGAAGCAAGAAGGAAGAAGCAAGATTTTCTCTACTCTCCCCCTCCCGCAACAGCTATTCAACCCAACGCACCCGCACAAAATGAGCTTCGCGTCCCCAGAAGTCGTGACTTAAAGTAATATCAACAACACCTAAATTAAACGGAATAGCAGTTGTGACGTAACGCTGAGCCAGAGCTCCCACATCAGGAGCTAACTGAGCCGCCGCCGCTGCCGCAGCGCCCAAACCTAAAAGTTGCAGAATGGGCCCCCGGGGCAGGGCTAAATTGATGCCGACAGCAAGTCCAGCAGTCAGTAGCATTCCCACCGACAAATTCGTGCCGCAGCGGGGATGTACAGCTAAATCCCACTCTCCGCTTGCAATCCGCTGCAAAGCCTCGCGCACTGCCTGACGCAACTGTGCAATGTTAACGCGACCGTAAAGATAAAATCCTTGGTCTGTTGACATCCCGCCCAATAAATCATTATCGGCTCTTGCTGTCGCCGTACCGCCAGATTGGCTGAGTACCCAAACCGTAGCGTGTTCCAAAGCATGAACTTGGCGCAAAGTCAAGACTTCCTTCAAACCGGGCACAAAATTGAGTTGTCGCAACAAATCAGCATCTTGAGTCCGCTGCGGGGCAAAGTCGAAGGGGAATGGGCTGGCGCGCCAAGAACTAGAAGCAGCATTTGTCGTCATGTCAAAACGCCTCCATTGATGTCAGATGTTAAATTTTAGAGGCTAGATTCACGGTTGAACGCGCTTGCCTGCGCGAAACTCTCCGGAAAACCGTCTGCCTTTAGCATCTGTAAGTACTCCTCTACCGTGAGGCAGTCCCTTGCGCAATTCGCCTTGGTAGCGAATGCCGTTTGGGAAGGTGCAACTACCTTTGGCGTCTAGCTGTTCGTTGAAAAACTGACCGTCGCAGCGCGTGCCGTCAGCGCGGGTGAACACTCCCCGACCAAACGGGTTTCCTGCGAAAAACTGTCCGGCGTAGCGATCGCCGCTAGCAAAGATAAATTGCCCTTGGCCGTGCGGTTGACTGCTAGCAGCCCCGCCGCCAACTTGTTGAACAATTTCAAATGTTCCCCGGTAGCGATCGCCACTAGCAAAAATAGCTTCTCCCCTAACTATCAAACCGTTGCGGAACTCTCCCACCATGCGGTCATCGTTGGCGAACAGGAATACACCTTGACCGTTGGGCACGCCGTTGCGAAACTGTCCTTCATAGCGATCGCCCTTGGAGTATACGTATATTCCTTGTCCCTGAGGTCTGCCGTTGACGAAATTTCCTTCATAATTGTCGCCATTCTCGTAGTTGCACTTGACTCGACCGTTGGGGGGAGAGCCTTCGCAAACGGGAGGGCGGTTTTGGGCGGCTTCTGGCGCCGCCAATGACGGCTGACTGTTGGCTAGCAGTGAGAGGTATCCTACCCCCGAACTAACCAACATCAGTATTCCGAGTTTTTGAATTGAGCGAAGCATGACTGTTCTCAATTTTCTTTCCAAGGATTGAGGTAAATGTTTCATTAAACTGGGTTTTGGGCAACTCGGGGAGATTTTTCTCCCACAATTTTAGACACCTCTACACCGTTTTCTTCTAAAATCACAACCGGATCGGCTCCTGATAGGAAATCAACCCGTTTGATCAGCACCTGCCCGCTGGCAATCCGCTGTCCTACTTTGATATATCGACTTGTTGGCTCGTTAGGTGCTTTCACAATTACCAGTATGTCATTACCAACTCTGACTACGCCACTAACTTCAACTCCTTTGGCATTGTCTGTCGAAGGCGGAGGCGGTGGGGCTGGCGGAGCCACTGGGGGGGGTGGCGGGTTGGGGTCTTGCCAGGAGGGCGGCGGCGTTAATTCTGGCAGCTTGGGTAGACCGGGCAGTTCTCTGGTGGCGATGTTGGGAATTGTGGGGGGGCTGGGGGGGCTGGGGGGGCGAGCCGCGATCGTTGTGGATCGTCCCGGTGCTCCCGGTTGTCCCGGTGCTCCCGGTCGTCCCGGTGTTCCCGGTCGTCCCGGTGTTCCCGGGCGTCCCGGTGTTCCCGGGCGTCCCGGTGTTCCCGGGCGTCCCGGCGCCGTTTGGGGGCGTGCGGTGGTGCCTCTTGGGAAGGCCGGTATAGATGGTAGTCCGGGTATAGATGATGCGGGAGCTGCTGCTATATCTGGGGAGCCTGCCGGTCTAGCTCCCGGCCGTCCGGGGCCGGCTGGCTGCCGTCCGGTGGTGCCTCTTGGGAAGCCCGGTAGGGAAGGCAGTCCAGGTATAGATGCAGGAGATCCTGCTATGTCTGGGGAGCCTGCTGGTCTAGCACCGGAGCCTGCTGGTCTAGCACCGGAGCCTGCTGGTCTAGCACCGGGGCGTCCGGGGGCTGTTTGGGGACGCGTTGAAATTGGCGACCTCCATTGGGGTATGGGGGTTAACGGCAGGTTGGGAAGACTGGACACCTCTGCGGGGCTTTGGGTTTGGGGAAGTTGGGCAATTGCGCCGCCGCCCGGTGCGTTTGGGCGCTGTGCTGGCGTCCACTGAGGGGGGTTTCTATCATCTGGCAGCTTGGGCAGATTTGGCACTTCTCGGACTGGCAGGTTGGGGAGTTCGTTGCCCTGCGTCCCGCCGTCTGTTCTGATCGGTTGAGGCGGAAGGACTGAGAATGGATCGTTTGCTTTGCCGGGGATGGGGGTCTGTCGAATTGCCGTCCCGTTTAAGTCCGGTGCTGTCTTTTTGGCCTGGATGTCTGCTTGAGCTTGTCTTGCTCGTTCGTCGGGGTTTGTGGGTCGGAGCAAGCCGGGGGGCTGGGCCGCTACTACGGGAGAGGGAAATGTCTGGGCTGCTGGGGTGGGACTTGCCGCGGCACCGGGAGTTCCGGGAGCGTTGGCGGCCGGTGACGGAGAGGCTGCACCGGGACTGAGAGTAGGACTAGGAGTGGGACTGGCCGTGTTGCCGCCCCCGTCGCCGCCACATCCCCCGATCGAGAAAGCCAGCATTCCTATAGTTGCAAAATATAAAAGTTTACGCATTGCCGATCCTTCCCAAACGCCTGACTTTTAAGTGATCCAAATGGCAAGTGCAGTTGATGCCATTTGCCGCTTTTAAGTTTACCTGTGTTTGATGGTATGCGATCGCTTGAAAATTGCCAAGCTTTCCTGATGATCTGATGTGGGAGCGGGCGATCGGTTTTCGGGAGCAGGTTAGGATATCAATGGCGGTGGTTCTTCAAGATATTGAATCAATCAAGGCATTTCTCTAATGGCAAAAGTGATTCTCAAGCGGATTTGGCGATCGGGCATTGTTTCTGTGGCCGTTTTGGCTGCTGTTGGCTCGGTGGATGGCGGCGAGCTACATTCTCATTCACAGGGGGCAGCATTCTCAACAATACCTAAGAAACCGGGTTTGTTGACTAAAAACCTAGGCTTTCAGGTGATCCCGCAGCCTGAAACCAAGGTGATGACATTGGTGTCCGATGTAAGTTCCCAGCAGCTCGATCGCACTTTAACAGCAGGATCTGGAACAGCAACAGGCAATGTGTACTCTCAGTTTCGCAGGGGCCCCTCAAATCCTGTTACCCAACCGCCGGCGGGGAATCAAAAGGTATTTCAAGCTAAAATCAAGCGCCGCGCTGGCGGAACGCCGGTGATTGACGTGGTATTTAACGGCAACAACACTTTTGAGATGATTGTCGATACCGGGGCGAGCGGCACTTTGATTACTCAGCGGATGGCTACTGCACTGCAAGTGAAACCCGTGCGTACCGTGAGAGCGGGGATCGCTGACGGTAGCGTTGTCGAGTTCCCGATCGGCATAGTGCGATCGATTCGGGTTGGGGGTGCTGCGATCCAAAATGTCGAAGTGGCGATCGCCAAACAAATGCAAATTGGTCTGCTCGGTCACGATTTCTTTGGCAATTACGATGTCAAAATTAAAAAAGATGTTGTAGAATTTTATGTCCGCTGAAAGTGAGCCGATTTGGAAACAAATTTTTGCTCAACTCGTTTAAAGTTATTCGCAGCCCACTCAAAGCTGTTTAATTTATTTCTTGAGGCAGTAGCAAAAGTCCGCCATCTGTGGTATTCTTCTTATTGTTTCAATAGCCACCGACCGTTGAACAATTCATGAAAATGCGGCAAGAAAAGCACGGTCGCTGTTGGTGAGATCGGTAACAGTCTCCGACTGTGGATTCACAGTACAAGGCAAGGCAATCCCTTAAAAAATTGGCAAAGCAGGTCGAAATTAGTTCCCAAAATGCTGTGGCTGAGGGAATTTTGGTTGGCTTTGTTCAGCCGGAGCTTAGAAAATATGTAAACTGATGAGCGGAAGATGTTCCGCAAAATCGGAAATCATGCAGATCGAGAAATTAATTATTGTAAATAAGGTATTCGCATGGCACAAGCGTCTGTATCTCCTGTAGTGCTGATTATTCTGGATGGCTGGGGTTATCGTGAAGAAAAATACGGAAATGCGATCGCCGCTGCGAAAACACCCGTGATGGACAGTCTCTGGGCCGCTTATCCCAGAACTCTGATTCACACATCGGGCCGGGCGGTAGGGCTTCCTGACGGGCAAATGGGCAACTCAGAGGTCGGTCACTTGAATCTGGGCGCGGGCCGCGTGGTTCCTCAAGAGTTGGTGCGGATCTCGGATGCCGTCGAAGACGGTTCTTTGCTCAACAACCGGGCGCTGGTTCAGCTTTGCGAGAAAGTGCGCCTTCAGGGCGGTAAGTTGCACCTGACTGGTCTTTGTTCCGAGGGCGGGGTTCACTCGCATCTGAGTCACATTTTGGGTTTGCTAGAGCTAGCAAAGGCACAGGGAATTTCTGAGGTTTGCATTCACGCGATTACAGACGGCCGCGATACTACTCCGAAAGAGGGTGTAGAAGCTCTAGCAAAGATTGAAAGTTATATAGAAAAGGTAGGGGTCGGTCGGATTGTGACCATCAGCGGCCGCTACTACGCGATGGACAGGGACAAGCGCTGGGATCGGGTGCAGCGCGCTTACGAGGTGATGACGACTGAGGGGGCGCCGGACGGTCGATCGGCTGTGGATGTGTTGCGGGCCTCTTATGCTGAAGGAGTGACGGACGAGTTTGCTATTCCGACTCGGATTGCTCCGGGGGCGGTGGCATCCGGGGATGGGGTAATTTTCTTTAATTTTCGCCCGGACAGGGCTAGAGAATTGACTCAGGCTTTTGTGGCGCCGGATTTTAAGGGGTTTGAACGGCAGTTAATTGAGCCGCTGACGTTTGGGAGTTTTACTCAGTACGACCCGAAGTTGTCGTCGGTAATGGTGGCTTTTGAACCGCAGAATTTGAACAATATTCTGGGCGAGGTGATTTCTAAGCACGGTTTGCAGCAGTTGCGGACGGCGGAAACTGAAAAGTACGCTCATGTGACTTATTTTTTTAATGGGGGTCTGGAAGAGCCTTTTATAGGGGAACACCGCGAGTTGGTGCAGAGCCCGATGGTGGCGACTTACGATGAGGCGCCGGAGATGTCGGCGGCCGTGGTGACAGATGTGGCTGTGGCGGGTTTGGAAAAGCGGATTTATTCGTTGGTGGTGATTAATTACGCTAACCCGGATATGGTCGGTCATACGGGGATGATGGGTGCGACGATAATTGCGATCGAAACTGTGGATAAATGTTTGGGGCGGCTGTTGAGCAGCATTAGTAAAGCTGGGGGAACGGCAATTATTATTGCTGACCACGGAAATGCTGAGCAGATGTTTGACGAGAACGGGAATCCCTGGACGGCTCACACTACTAACCCGGTGCCGTTTATTCTGGTGGAAGGCGAAGGTCTGAAGATTCCGGGTCACGGAACGGATGTTCCTCTGAGGACGGACGGCTGTTTGGCGGATATTGCGCCGACGATTCTGGAGCTGTTGAGGTTGCCTCAGCCCCCGGAGATGACGGGACGCTCTATGATTGAACCCGCTAATTTTGAAGTTCGCGCCAATCGCACTCCGGTGCGAGTCAGATTGTAGGAAGGCTCGGCGAGATTGAGCTACAGGTAGGGACACGGCGCCGTGCCCCTAAGCGAGTTTGTGTGCGATCGACCGGATTTGATATGATAATAAGTTACCGATTACTAATCACCAATTACCCCAGATTGTCAGTAACTCAGGGCTAAAGCCACTGAGCTTGTAAGAGAAATCAAGCAAGCTGTATTGACCAGCCTAAGTCTTCACTGACTACGTTATTGGGGTCATAACACCGGAAGATGCGACGCTAGTTTTCCGCTCTGTTGTTTACAGTTAAACAGTCTTAAAGTCACTGAGACAGTGCTGTAAGCGTGACAAGCCCCGATAACCTTGGCGAAGCGAACATTACCCCGAAAAGGAGATTGAGGCAACCATACCTCACCGGAGAGGCAACCATACCTCTCCAACCCCGCAAGGGGATTCAAGGCGGTTGAAACCGCCGAGTCGTTTCCCACGAGCGGGCTGAAGCCACGCTCGTTTCCCACTTACCGAATGTTTCTTATGAATATTGTTTCTGTGTTACAAGTTATCTGGTCTTTGTCTGCTTTAGGACTTGTGATTTTTGTGTTGCTGCACAGTCCTAAAGGTGATGGCATTGGAGGGATTGGCGGACAAGCTCAATTGTTTACCAGCGCCAAGAGTGCAGAAACGAGTCTGAACCGGATTACTTGGGGTCTGTCTATTGTTTTTATGGGTTTGACTGTGATTTTGAGTGCTGGTTGGTTGGCCCCTAAGTTATAAGATTCGGATTTTTAACCGCAGATGAACGCAGATAGACGCCGATAATCTCAAGTTCATCTGCGTTTATTTTCGTCTATCTGCGGTTGCAAAAATGCGGTTGTGGAAAGTTACGGTAAAACCCCGATTGCTGGCTGGTTTGGGATTGGCTTTATGTTGTTTTAGCCTGATAATTTTTACTCAGGTTAAGACTCCGGCGGCAAGTCTTTCTCCTCTCCCGAATAGTTTGCCGAATCCACAGGTTCACCCTTTGCCGCCAACGCTGGCAAATTGGCACGATTCCACGGATAGCGGTGATTATTTTGACCAGGTTAAGCCACCGAATTTCGGTCATTTGCTGTGGTCGAAGTTTCCGATTCAGCTTTATGTTGAGCGTCCAGTTGATGCTAATAAGTCTGAAGAATGGGTGGGGGCTGTGTTGAATGTTGTCCGGGAATGGGGGGTTTATTTGCCTTTGGAAGTGGTGGATAGTTCGGAGGTAGCTGATATTAGGATTTTACGTCGCGCTCCGCCTTTGCGTCAAGGGGTGTTGCGATCGCGCTCTGGAGAGGCTACCTATGAATTGTACGCCCGTCGCGATGGGGATAAAACTGTTTTATCTCATCGGTTTTCAGTTTATTTGAATCCGAATCAAGTGGGTAAGTACGTTCCGGCGACGGCGCGGCACGAGTTGGGTCACGCTTTGGGAATTTGGGGTCACAGTTTGATGGAAACTGATGTGCTTTATTTTTCTCAGGTGAGAAATCCTGGGCCTATTTCTGCGAGGGATGTTAATACTTTGAAGCGGGTTTATGAACAGCAGACTCGGTTGGGGTGGGAATTGGAGAGACTCGGCGATTGAAATCGCATCTACACAAACGAAGTCCGGATGCTGCGCGGGCTAGAAGAGGATAGTTAATAGGGAATATCAGAAAAATGAAAGATGAATGTTTTGGAATTGTGCCGATTTTTTCGACTGAAGCTGACACTTTGTTTTTGTTGATTCAACATCAAGCCGGACATTGGGCGTTTCCCAAAGGTCACGCCAATCCGGGGGAATCTCCAGCGGAAACGGCAAAGCGGGAATTTGAGGAGGAAACAGGTATATCCGATTTTGAAATGCTGGATGAGCCGAGTTTTACGGAACATTATTCTTTTGTTAAGGATGGGGAGCCGATTGAAAAAACTGTCACTTATTTTTTAGGTTTTGTCAAGTCGAAGGAAGTCGTTTTGCAAGTGGAGGAAATTCAAAATTCTGCTTGGCTTTCTTTTGAAGAAGCAGTTAAGCTGATTACTTTTGATGCCAACCGCCTAATGTTCGGGGAAGTTAAGGAATTTTTGGATGCCCGCAAGTTAAAAGTCGGCGTTTGAAACAAATCCTATACAAAGGAAGTCCCTCTCTAAGAGACTAAGAAAATATAAGACGAATTTGGTATAATATCGTTTCCGGTTGTATGGGCACGATCAAGTCAAGGTCAATAATTCCACATTCCCCGACTCCCGACTCCCGACTCCCGACTCCCCATCATTCCGGTGTAACCGGAATTGATATAAGTTCTGATAGAAAAACCCGGTAACTTTTGCGATACCGGGTTTATTAAGTGTCAGATTTTATGGGCGAATCCTGTCGCCAATCTGACATTATTTGTTGATTTTCTGGGCTTCGGCGTGGTGTTGCAAGCGAGAGAAAACGTTGTACGCATCGGGGCCGGGATTATCGTGTTCGACAGCACCGTCAATCGGGCCGTCAATGGCTTTCCAAGCAGGAATTCCGCCTTTTAGTTCGGCTACTTTTCTAAAGCCTGCTGCGCGGAGAAGATTAGCGGCTTCGGCGGTTTGTTCGTCGTTTTCGCCGTAGATGTAGATGTCGCGGATGGGTTCGAGGCTGGATTTTGCTCGCTCTACTAAGTCGTCGATTGGCATCGGTACGGCGCCGGTAATGTGACTTTTGGCGAAGCTTTCAAAATCACGAGCGTCGATGATTGTTAATCCGGGTTCGCCCCAATCTAACCGAGCTTTGAGGTCGTGGCTAGATGCTTGAGCTTTTAAACCGGGAGGGGTGGGAGTCAGATCGGGAAGTTTTTCTTTGATGTTAGAAATTTGATCGGGAATATTTTTCATGGGTAAACTGTTGTTCAATGTTTTGATTGCCATTGCAATGTAACAAGATGTGCAGGTTGAATTCGTCTTTCTAAAGGCAGAATCCGGCATTGAACTAAAGTCGCAGTTAAGCTGGTTTGCGGGTAGTTGACTAAGGTTGGGAACGCTACATTTGTTGAGGTTGCTAAGTTGTCTCAGGCGCCGATCGAGATTGTTTTGATTGAAAAGACCGATCGCTCGTATTGGCTGCGGATAATTTGAAGTGCTATAAGTTATCCAACATTCTATTTTATCAATTTACAAGTTTTTAGTCAATCTTCATATTCTTTGTAATGGAATTTTACTGTCCTGATGAGTGACAAAATTATTTAATAATGAAATCTGCATCAGTTATTCGCAGGTTCGCCGGCGTGCTTGCGGAAAAGTTTAAATGTTTCCCAGCAAGGTTTCTGGTAGAATTTGATAGTAAAAACAAGTATTTAAAGGTATGGATATGTCTGAGAATGATGAAATTGCGGTGTCTAAAACTCGGACACCAGAAGAGCAAGCGCTTTGGGATGCTAAGGCGAAAGTTCGGGTGCTGCTGAATCTGTGGGATTTGAGCGGCGGGAAGATGAAGGTTAAAAAGGGGGATTTGACTAAGCGGATTGTGCGGACTAATGAGACGAGTCAGAGATATGTGGAAGTGCTCGGCGAGTTGCAGGCGACTGGGGCGATCGAGTATTCGCTGGTAAATCGGGTGACGCTGGTGGAATTGAGCGCCAAGGGGAAAGAAGTTTTAGCGGAAGGCTTGAAAAGTAAGGATTCTCTGTTTGAGTTTGATGGTTCTCAAATTGGTACTCGGCTGGGAAATTCTTTGTTGAAGTGGATTCGGCATCAGGATAGTGCGACGAGTGTTGCGGTTGAGAAGGGGAAGGGGGATGTAGGGGCGATCGCATCCTATGAGGATTTTAAGTCCCAAGCCCTTGCCCTATTTGAAAAATTGGACAAGGGCTACAACTACATGGGGCTTGTCCCCATCTGGCATCTGCGCCGTGAGCTAGGGGAACAGGTGAGCCGGGAGAATTTCAAAGACTTGATTATGCAGATGCAGGCCGATCGTTTAT
This sequence comes from Microcoleus sp. K4-B3, assembly GCF_036704615.1. Lineage (NCBI taxonomy): Bacteria > Bacillati > Cyanobacteriota > Cyanophyceae > Oscillatoriales > Microcoleaceae > Microcoleus > Microcoleus sp. K4-B3. Next base: position 3,986 of record NZ_JAUBSF010000087.1, on the reverse strand, counting down.
TTTATCTCCAAAGTGGAGAGGCTCGTGGAGCAACTGATGAACAAAAACGAGACTCCATCAGTGACGACGTAAGAGGTCTTTTATTTTTCGCTAGCAAACCATCTTGAGATTGAGGCAGGAAACAATGACTGATCCGTATACACTGTTTGAAGAAGCACGCAAGCAACAAGCCAATCCTTTCGGATTGAAACCCGTCGTAAGCGCGGATGAGGTTTGGGGTGAAGTTGAGACTAATCTCGCTGATCTCAATCAGCAGGTTGACCAAACAATCTATAAAGCAATTTCTGAAATACGCCAAAAGTATTCTAATAAAATCGGGATTGCAGTCAAAGGAGATCTAGGCACAGGTAAAAGTCATACGATCCACCGAATCTGGAAAACTATTGAGCGTGAGGGGGGAGCTGTATTTGCCTACATCCCTCAATTTACTAACGCTAGTCGAATTGACTCCCATGTGCGCTTCTATCTTTCACTCAGCTTTAAGCACCAAGATGTCACAGGAGTAACGCAATGGCAGCAACTTGCTGCATCTATGATTGCGACTCTTAAGGGAACAGAATTTGAAGAAAAATACCAGCTTTATCTTGAAAAATGCAATCATCCTGAAGAATTAAGGAAATTCCTCATCCAAAATCTCAGCCAAGAGCAACGGTTTCAATTTATTGATGAGGTAGTCGAAGCACTCTTAGAATCTCAACATGACCTCGATTTTAATTTTTTGAGAGCTGTTTTATTTCTCCTATTTAAAAATGCTCCAATTGCTCAAATTGGTATGGCTTGGATTCAAGGTATCGATCATCCTGAAACTAGGAAAAAGCGTTTACCAGAGTTTTCGCAGCAAGAACAGGATGCAAAATCTATTTGGTTCATAGAGCAAATATGTAAGCTTGCTAGAGTTTCATCACGACCAGTATTGATTTGTTTCGATCAACTGGACAAAGCTAGTGTAGGGGCTGACTGCGGAGATAGCGCAGCTCAAATAGTAGCTAGCTGCATAGATAGAATTTACTTTCAATGTAGCAATGTACTTCTCCTATGTTGCGTTATTAGTGACACATGGAGGGAAATTAAACAAATGGGAAGTGGCATACCCGATCGTGTAGGACAAAGGTCTGTAACTACAAACCCACCTACTGCCGATCAGATGTTAGAGCTTGTTAAATTGAGGCTAGCTTGGTTTCACAGCAAAAATAATCTAAATTCTGATGCTTACCCGAATTTATATCCTTTCGATGCTAATGAAATCAGAGGTATTGCAAGTAGATCTGCTAGTGTGCGAGACTTGATGACATGGTGTGCTGAAAAATTTGATTCAGTGGAAATTGTAAATCCAGTTATTCCGATAGACCCGCTCGATAAAAGACGGCAAGAGTTTCTGGATGCTTATAATGAACTCTTGAGTAGAGTTTCAGTACCCGATAGAAACGATGATCTGTTAGCTGCTATTATTGGCTCTACAATGGCCATGATTCCTAAAGGTGGAACAGAAAATGTAATAATTATTTCGGTTACACCTATTAAAGAGGGAGGTCACGATCTACATTTGATTATTGAGGGCTACGATTCACTTCAACAAAAAACAGTAAGAATTGGAGTCAGAGTTTCCGAAACTTTGACTGGCATGACATTCAATGCAGTAATGCAACGACTCTTGAAATATACCAAACATAACATTACTCGTGGTTGCTTAGTCCGCTCAACACCTGTTCCTCTAAGTTGGAAGAAAGGCAAACAGCTTGAAGAGAAACTTGTACAGGAACAAGGAGGTGAAGTTGTTGTTCTCAAAAAGGATGAGATCAAGCCTTTAGCAGCACTTCATCAAATTTATCAAGAGGCTGAGAACTACGGGTTTACTAAGCAGGAAGTGATTGACTTCGTTCAAGAATTAAACCTGGCTGCTAAAAATCCACTACTTTGTGAAATTCTAAGCGCTCCTACTTAATATGAATCTTGGAATCATTAAGGGTATTCAATTACCAGCTTGTGATGTTGACCTGCTAACATTAGGCAGGCTAATTGCTGTACCATTCAGGCAAAATATCAGAGAAGGTGAGGTAATCTGGCTCTATCCCAGTCAACATCTTCCTGATAAACTTAGCCTCGCTCAATACTATCAGACTCAATATTTGACGAAGGCTGAAAGTGCATTTGCTGAACTTCAAACATATCCTATTCAGATTAAAGTATGGGCGCGTTGTGAATATCATTGGCGGATTAATCCACAGCAAAAGTACCTTCTAGATAAGATTGCAAAGTCAACGGTTTGGAAATTGGAAGCTTTGGAACATATTTTTGAACAATACCAAGTTCTCAAGCTATTGATTTTACGAGTTTATCGCCTATCTAATCCTTGCGTAGTCAATGTGCAAACAGAGTCAGGAGCCTTCTATTGGCCGCAGCGTGACGATGTGATGGCAATGAACAGCGAGAGTGATACTCCGGTGATTTCTGAAGCTAATTTTTATCAGCGTAAAGCTCTCTTGGTGGGTGGAGAAGTCTATCCTTATAAAGATTTAGAAGCTTTGCAGTTGCAAGTTGAGCAAATTGGTAGTATCAACTTAGCTGCCAATCAGCTCAACGATGATATCAAAATGTTTTTAGGTTGGTCGAAAACTTCACCAACAACACAACCAGACCCCGATTTAGCATGGATAAGTGCGATCGCACTTATCGGCAACTCTAGCGACGGTAATGGCTTTGAAAAATTAGTCCGCAAGAGTTGGATCAAGCTAGGTTTTGCCAATTCTAACACTAATCCGAAAGCTAGTCTCAATCCAGAATCAACAGGCGGCGCTGGTGGTTTGGACTTTTATTGCGAGACTCCCTATCCAGTAGCGGGAGAGTGCAAAGCTAGCAAACATGAAAGTGTACCTAATAGTGTCACCGCTCAATTGGTTCATTTAGGCTTGACTCACTTGGGTCAAGATAGGTTCGATCGAGCCGTTAAAATGATTTTGGCGGCTGGGCCTTTAACTAATCCAGCTAATCAAGCAGCTATTGGTAGTAAAATGAACGTAATCCGCCCGGAAACATTGCAAAAGCTGGTTGAACTGAAAGCTAAGCAACCAGGTTCGATCGATTTATTACAGTTAAAACCTTGTTTAGAACAACAGCCGTTTGGTGAGGAAGCCGATGCTAAGGTTAATAGCTATATTGACGAGGTGTGGGAAAAGCTTAAAGTGCGATCGCACGTTCTTTGTATTCTGAAAAAGTATTTAGAAACTACAGGTTCTGAAAGAGCTAGTGTTGATGTTCTGATCGGTGCTTATTCAATGTCTAAGCCGCCGAAGAAGTTGTCCCGCGAAGAGTTGCACGAAATGTTAGTAGAACTTTCTTCTCCGCTGACAGGTTATGCAGGGCGAATTAAAGGCGAGAATTTACGGGGCGATCGCTTTTATTTCCTGCGCGACTTGTCGCTAGAGGGTTGAGATACGTCAAGGGCGATTCCCTACCCTTCGGGAACCCCTGCGGGAAGATAGCTTCCCTTCACGTACTTTATCCCATCTTCTACACAGCATCAGGATTTACGCCCAATTCCCGTAACCTCGCCGTCAACCTTTCAGCACCCTGTGCAACTGTTGGTAGATGTTTCCTCAATTTTACGCAATTCACCTGCAACAGCCACTAAAAAATACCGAATATCTGGCTCTCAAAATTTTGGTATATCTCTGGCAATCTCACAAACAAGTTAGCCGGGAATTACTGGCGATCTTAATGCCTTAGTGTTTTGACGCTAGTAACCATTAATAAAACCAACAAAAATTTGACCTGAAACTTGAGCTTGAAAGGACTTAACCCAGCCTCCAAAGCTCAAGTTTACACTTACAGCCAAACGAATTTGCGATCGATCGCCCGTCACAGCGATTTCGGTGTCAGCACCAGTTTTCAGGCAACTTATCCCGCTAATTCTAAGCTGCTACGCAGCTAAACCGGATAAAATAGCATTGCCTTTATTTTTGATTTTTCGATCCCATTTAATAACCATT